>DASVMB010000071.1:0-1969 GCA_036384575.1 Bacillota bacterium | reverse complement strand
AAACGATGCTATCACGGCGACTCATTATTTCACCTCCCGGGGAGTTAGGGCGCGCTTATAAGCTCGACGCGTATGCGCGCGAAACTCCCGTTTTTATTATTTCCGGGTTTCACGGAATTAACAGTTGGCTTGATACTGTCCTACCTGGCAAAAGGCCAGCGGATGAATGGATATGGTAAGAATATACTAAGTGTGCGCGCGCACGTACACGTGCGCACAACATCATCGTAAACCGGGGCCAAACCGGAAATCGATGGTTACTCAAGAATTTATAATTATCTTTAGGAAATGTGTTATAATGTATGAGTGAAAATTGGGGGTTTTGCTTGAAAATCCACGATTGCGTGAAAGTGTTACACTGATGGCAAATGGAAAACATCGTCCGATTGGAACGGGGGATTCCTTTTGCCACCGGAGTAATCAGCATAGAGGGGAGCTATTTAGGGTAATGAGACATCTCCATTTTGTAGGAATTGGCGGAGCCCGCCTGAGAGGATTGGCTAAAATATACGCGGACCGTGGCTATGTCATCTCCGGTTCCGACTGGCAGGAGTCTCGGGAGACCAAACACTTGATGGAGCGGGGAATCAAGGTTTACTTAGGTCATGACCCGGCGAATATCGAAGGCGCCGATATGGTTGTCTATACGAACGCGGTCGGGAATGAAAACCCGGAGGTACTTGAGGCAAGAAAACGGGGGATTCCCACAATGGAAGGGGCTGAACTCCTTGGCAAGCTGATGAGCGATGTCGGATACGGGATCGCCATTGCCGGAACCCACGGGAAAACCACTACTTCCGCCATGACATCATTACTTTTAGCAGCCGGAGGATTGGATCCCACGGTTCTGATCGGGGGGGAACTCGGCGCGTTCCAAGGTAATCACCGCTCCGGTCAATCCAAGTTGATCGTAGTGGAAGCCTGCGAATTTAAGCGCTCATTTCTCAAACTTCACCCGTCGCTCGAGTTGATCACCAACATCGATTGGGATCATCCCGATTGCTTTCCCACCCTCGGCGATGTGGTTAAAACCTTTGAGGATTTTGTGGCGTTGTTGCCTCGGGACGGGAAGCTAGTCATCTGGGGTGATGACCCCAATGCCAGCCAAATCTGCCGGCAGTTTCCCGGCAAGACGATCAAGTTTGGTTTCGAAAAGAACTTTGATTGGTCGGTGAATGGTTTTACCCCGGTACCGCCGTTGGGAGTCAATGCCCCATTATTCTACCGCGGCAAGAAACAAGGCGAGCTTAACTTGAAAGTGCCGGGGCGTCATAATATTCAAAACGCACTTGGAGCACTGGCCATTGCCACCGAAATGGGCGTTGATTTGCAGACGGTCCTAAAGACCCTGGCCGATTTCCGCGGAGTACAGCACCGCTTTGAGATTAAAGGGGAGTTTAATAAGGTAATGGTAGTCGATGATTACGCCCATCATCCCGGCGCGATCAAGACGACTTTGGCTGCAGCCCGCCAATTCTTTAAAGGCCGAATCTGGTGCGCGTTTCAACCCCACTTATACAGCAGGACAAAATATTTACTGCCGGAATTTGCCCAGGCCTTCACAGACTCCGATATTTTAGTTTTGGCAGATATTTATCCGGCCCGTGAGAAGGATCCGGGGGACATCTCCAGTCGCGATTTGGCCCGCGAGGCCCAGAAATTCCACAAAGATGTCCGTTATATCGGTGATTTCGATTCTATCTACCAGCATCTTCAGGCCAACCTGGCCCCGGGGGATCTCTTGATTACCATGGGTGCGGGGGATATTTGGAAAGTCGGCGAACGTCTAATCCGGTAAGGGCGGGTTTCAAACCTGCCCTTACCTTTTTTTGTACGCCCGGCATGGATGTTGACTATAGGGTGAGAGTCCCGAACGGGGGCTGGCGAGCGCCTACCGTTAACCGAGGGCAAGGGTGTCCGTTGCGAGACGGAATCTGAAGGAAGCCGGAAGTAAATGCTCGACCTAAGG
>DASVMB010000070.1:0-7259 GCA_036384575.1 Bacillota bacterium | reverse complement strand
GGTTTCATCGCCGGTACCTTCCTGGCTTTACCCCTCAGTTACTTTTTAGCCCGCTTCCCGTGGCTTGAAAAACTATTTGCCCCGTATATTGTCGGGCTGCAGGCGGTTCCCATCGTCGCCCTGGCTCCGCTCATCGTCATCTGGTTTGGCTTTGGCCTTAGCTCCAAGATTCTGGTTGCGGCTTTGGTGGCTTTTTTCCCGGTTCTCACCAATGGTATCGTCGGTTTCCGGAGCACCAATCCTCGGTTTCGTGAGTTAATGGCTATGCTTGGGGGCACACCGGGCCAGGTTTTTTGGAAATTGGAACTACCTTCAGCCCTGCCGGTTCTATTCGGAGGTCTGAAATTGGGTATCACTCTATCGGTGATTGGGGCAGTTGTTGGAGAATTCGCGGGTGCCGGAAGAGGATTGGGATATTTGGTCAATAACGCCCGCGGCAGTTTCGATACACCGCTAATCTTTGTGGCCATTATTTTTCTGGCAATGCTCGGAGTCGGATTTTACGCATTGATTTCCCTGGTGGAGTCCTTATGTATGCCATGGAAGAGAAAAAAGTGATTAGTGATTCGTTATTAGTTGAATGCTATTCAAGAATGGAAAGGTGTGCATATGTTTCTTGTTCAACATTTACATGCACACAGCCATTTCGTGAATTCCGTGTGTTTCGTGGTTCATTTTAAATTCCAAGGAGGTTGATTTTGATGAAAAGAACGATTTGGAGCGGGTTCATCCTGCTCGGACTGGTATTATTAGGAATGTTTTTAGCCTTTTCCGAAGCCGCGAGCCCTAAGAAGATCACCATTGCCATGACCTATAAACCAAGCGTTCAGTTTGCCCCATGGTATGTGGCGGCTGAAAAGGGGTATTTCCGTGAGGCGGGTTTGGCGGTTAATTTTGATTACCGGATGGATATTGATGCTTTACCTCTCGTGGCTCAAGGTCAAATGGATTTTGCCATCGCCGGAGGAGACCAGGTGATCACCGCACGAGCCCAAGGAATTCCCGTCGATTATTTAATGAGTCTTTATGCCAAATTCCCTCCCACGGTGGTTTCGTTGAGTGATTCCAAGATCCGGACTCCCCAAGATTTAAAGGGGAAACGAATCGGCCTGCCGTTATATGGAACCAGTTTGCTTGCAGTGAAAGCGATTTTGAACAAGGCCGGGATCAAAGAATCCGAGGTGGAATTGGTAGATATCGGTTATACCCAAATTCCCGCTTTAACCAGCCGCAAAGTGGATGCGGTAGTCGGATTCGCCAATAACGAACCGCTTATATTGCGACAGCTGGGCTATAAAATTAACGAAATCCGCTCCTGGGATTATTTCTCCCTGGTTGGACACGGGTTAATCACCGGAGAACAGATGATTAAAACTTCCCCGGATTTGGTACGCAAGATGGTAGGCGCCACCTTGCAGGGGATGCGGTATACCCTGGCCCATCCCGAGGAAGCATTTCAGCTATCCTTAAAATATCTGCCGGAATTAGGTAAAGACCAGCGGGAACAGGAGCATCAAGTCTTTTTGGCTTCAATAAAATTATGGGAGAATGATTACACGCGCCGCAAAGGATTGGGATTTTCCGATCCTCGAGCCTGGGAGGATTCGCAACGCCTTATGGCGCAGGCAGGAATGATTCCGCGGGAAACAAAGGTGAATGAGTTTTTACGGCAAGAATTTCTGACTGCTGAACAATAAATTTGGCAAGAATTTTGGCGGTTTTCTCGGGAAACCGGCAGGAAAACGCTGGCAAGAGCAGAATAATCATTAACCATAAGGTCAAACGGAAGGGGTGCCGGATTCCGTTGCCTGACTGGTAACGGAATCGGCCAGTTTTTCCAGAGCCTTAAGTAGCGCCATTCCCTCCTCAAGAGTCAGGTCCTCGACTAATTTTTGGGTGATCTGGGCGTGAAACCGGGCATGTTCACGAAAAGCCGCCTCTCCCCGGGTGGTCAGCTTGATTAGGATCACCCGGCGATCTTGATCGTTATGGTTTCGGGCGATAAAGCCCTTCTTTACCAGGCGATCTACGGCAGGGGTTAAGGCCCCCGGGGTAATTGCGAGTATCTTGGCTAGTTCCGACATGGTACGTTCGGTATATAGACCGATGCTTTGAATGATATGAAAATCATTCACCGTCAATTCCTGGTGAAGGGATTGTTTAAGATGAGTCTCTTCCAACCGGCTTAGGCTGGTAAAGCTACGGTTGAGCAAATCTTCAAAGATTGGCAGCTGGTTGTTCATCAAAACCTCCGAAGGCACAGGCAGAGTTCTTTTGTAGGTCCCGATAGCGATGGGTGCAGACCTTTCCGGGAAACACCTTGAAAATATAGGATTTTGAAACTGACCGTGGCATTACCAAAAAGTACGGGATTCAAAAAGTTTAGTAACTAAAATATTTTATTTTATTATATTCCGGCGGCATCCCTTTTGTCAAAGCCGTCGCTGCCTTAAGGCCTAACGGATTCTGGCTTTTTCGAATCCATTCGGATAATTCCGGAGTTATAATTCATGCAAAAGGGGGAGATTGCGGTTGAATGAGAAACCGGTATTGGCTTTTGTTTTTTCCTTATTCATCGTTATCTTGACTGCGGCCGTGACTTACATGGGATTATTTATTCCCGAGATTTACGGAGACCGGGCAACGGAGCTTGTCCTTTCATTGCAGGCCCGGGATACGGTCTTATTGATTTTGGTCGTACCACTTTTGCTGGTCACTGCTTGTCTGGCGTTACGCAAATCCCGCCGTGCCTATTTAGCCTGGCTCGGAATACTGGCCTATCTCTCGTATACATATGCAGGATATAGTTTCGGACTCGCCAATAACCCGTTATTCCTCATTTATGTCATCATTTTTTCACTTTCTCTCTTCTCATTGGTGCTAAATTTGAACAGACTAAATATTGAAGCCGTGCCCCGCTGGTTCTCGCCGAAAACCCCGGTTGGCGGGGTCGCGCTCTGGACTACCGTTAGCGGGCTTACAGTTGGAGCAATCTGGTTGCGTCAGGTTTTACCGGGTTTAATCAATGTTCAAAATACCCGGATTTTGACTCTCGGTGTTGATCCGGGGTTGGCAATTCCGGCACTGGATCTGGGTTTGGTTGCTCCATTGGCTGTTTTTACCGGAATCTGGCTTTGGAAACGCCGGGCTTGGGGATATACCTTTGCATGCCTGATCCTCTTTCAAACCATCGCTATCGGTCTGAATCACCTTAGCTATGAGTGGTGGCTTTCGCAAAGGGGTACAGTTTCGGATTCAGTGCAACTCCTAATCTATGGTGGTTTAGTCATGATTCCGCTCTTACTCGTAATCACATTTCTACGGAATCTACGTGAAGAAATCCTGAAAAATAATAGTGATCGCAGCACCGTTTCTTATTTTTAGCCAAGCAGGATGCATAATTTGATCCGCAGGAAAGGTTTTTCTTGGTTGACTGGAGGCAGCTGTTAATGTATTTTGTCTGGCTTTTTCTGGTAGCTTTTTTACTGATCTTTTTTTTCTGTACCAACTGGCCGGTTCGGATGTATCACAATCATTACTTAGCTAAACTGGCTGCGATCCTCGGAAGCATAGTACAGAATAGGCACTCGTCGATCATGGGTCCTGCTCCCGAGCTGAATACCATCTATCATGGCCGGCCGTTTACGATTCGGTTCGTCGAGGGTTCGGTGGATGCCCTGCAATCCAATTCCGGTCTGGAAATCCGGATGGAGATCAAATCCGAAGCGGTGATGGAATGTTATCGTCTTTCCGGTAAAAGCCGGGAACGGGGAGAGTTCATCCGCTTTCAAACCGGAACTCCGGAGATTGACTCCCGTTGGTTCATTATGACTACCAATCCGACAACAGCGGCTTCATTTTGGGAAAAAAGCGGTCTAAAAGAATTGTTGGCGTTTAACCAGCGAAACATCGAACAACTCTCGATCAATCGAACCGAGATGATCATCCGGTTGCAAAAAAATTCCATATCCCAAGTCGTAGAGTTGGTGAATCGGTTGGTTGGATTAACCGGTTGCAACTAAAGTTTACTGATTGATTCGGATTGTTTTTCGGAGGAGAAATTCCGCCTGGCTCTTGACAATCCTTTAAAAGTGATTGTATAATCATGACAAGTTTATATATCGCGAGGATCGGGAGGAGTAAACTTTGGAGGGCTTAGCGAGGGGCCGGCTGGTGCAAGGCCCTGCCCGAAGAGGTTGAAGGTCGCCCGGGAGCAGCCGGTGTGAAGATGATCGATTGATTATCAAGTAATGCCGGCCGGTTCGCCCGTTACAGCGATCAAGAGCCCGATTGCGCTTGGCCGCACGGGGAAGTTAGGTGGTACCGCGGAGATAAAGACTTCGTCCTAGAGGATGAGAGTCTTTTTTTATTTGCATGAATTCAGGAGGTTAAGCAGATGAGTTTAGCAACGGTTTATGAACCCCAAAGTGTGGAGGAGAAATGGTATCAGTTTTGGCTCGAACATCATTATTTTCACGCCGAAGTCGAACATGATCGCAAACCTTTTTGCATCGTGATTCCGCCGCCCAACGTAACCGGGGTTTTACATCTGGGCCATGCATTGGACGAAACCCTGCAGGATATCCTGATCCGCTGGCGCCGGATGCAAGGCTATAACGCCCTGTGGATGCCGGGTACCGATCATGCGGGCATCGCTACCCAAGCCAGAGTGGAAGAAGCCCTGGCCAAAGAAGGAATTTCGCGATATGATTTGGGCCGGGAAGAATTTTTGAAACGGGTTTGGTCCTGGAAGGAAAAGTACGGTGGAACAATTATCCGCCAGTTAAAAAGCCTTGGGTCATCCTGCGATTGGGAACGGGAGCGTTTCACCATGGACGAAGGCTGTTCAGCCGCGGTCCGAGAGGTTTTTGTCCGGCTCTATGAAAAAGGCTTGATTTTCCAAGGCAGTTATCTGATTAACTGGTGCCCCAAATGCCAAACCACCATTTCCGACATCGAAGTGGAGCATGAAGATAGAGAAGGGCATCTCTGGTATATCAAGTATCCTCTGGCTGATGGCTCCGGTTTTGTTGAGGTGGCTACCACCCGGCCGGAGACGATGCTTGGCGATACCGCTGTTGCAGTCAACTCCGAAGACGACCGTTACCGGAATCTCATCGGTAGGGAAGTCATTTTACCGTTAGCCGACCGGAGGATTCCGATCATCGCCGATGCATACGTGGATATGAGTTATGGCACCGGAGCGGTCAAGGTCACGCCGTCTCATGATATCAATGACTTTGAGATGGGCCTCCGCCACCAGTTGCCGCAGATCACGGTGATCGGTTTTGATGCCAAAATGACGGCGGCTGCCGGAAAATACGCAGGACTTGACCGTTATCAATGCCGTGAACAGGTAGTTACCGATCTGGAGCGACTGGGCCTTTTGGACAAGATTGAAAACCTGACTCATGCGGTGGGTCAATGTTACCGCTGCGACACCATTATCGAACCGCTCATCTCCAAACAATGGTTTGTCAAGATGCAGCCCTTGGCCGAGCCGGCGATTCAAGCCGCGCTCCAGGGCGACGTTTCGTTTATTCCGGAACGGTTTACCAAGATTTACCTTGGATGGCTGGAGAACATTCGCGATTGGTGCATCTCCCGCCAACTTTGGTGGGGACATCGGATTCCGGTTTGGTATTGCCAGGATTGTCAGGAAGTGATTGTATCCAGGAACGATCCCGATCGTTGCCCCAAATGCGGCGGAAGTCACCTGGAGCAAGATCCGGACGTCTTGGATACCTGGTTTTCCTCCGCTTTATGGCCGTTTTCCACTTTGGGTTGGCCGAAACAAACACCTGAACTCGAGCATTTCTATCCTACTTCGGTTTTGGTCACCGGTCGCGATATCATCTTTTTCTGGGTGGCGCGAATGTTATTTATGGGCCTTGAGTTTCAGGGCTGCGTGCCGTTCAAGGACGTACTGATTCACGGATTGGTTTTGGATAAGTTCGGTAAAAAAATGAGCAAATCCAGGCCGGAGACGATCGTGGATCCCCAGGACATCATCGCCAAATACGGCGCGGATACGCTACGTTTCACCTTGGCCACCGGGACTGCACTCGGCCAGGATCAACGGTTCCAAATGGAAAAAGTGGAGGGTAGCCGTAACTTTACCAACAAGATTTGGAATGCAGCCCGATTTGTATTGATGGCCTGTGAAAAAGATACCCCGGATGACTCGCAAGACGGCAGCAATTGGCTGGATTTCGCCAGCGGCCGGAGCGACGTGATTCCTTCGGGTTTGACCTTGCCCGATCAATGGATTTTATCTCGCAGCGGACGGTTAACGTCGGAAGTCACCCGGCTGCTTGAACGTTACGATATCGGTGCGGCAGCTTCAGCCATTTATGATTTTCTTTGGAACGAATATTGTGACTGGTATATCGAACTCGCGAAACCCCGTTTGAATCAAACGGCTGACGTAAATGATCGCCGAACCGTTCAAGCGGTTTTGGTACGAGTGCTGCGTCAAACGATGGAACTGCTCCATCCATTCATGCCGTTCCTGACGGAGGAGATCTGGCAGGCATTACCGCATCGCGACGAGAGCATTATGATCGCCTCCTGGCCTCAAAATCTCACGGAACAGCAATTCCCCGAGGCAGAAACCACAATGGGGACGATCATCGAGGTCGTTCGGGCGATCCGTAATATTCGATCCGAGGCAAGTGTGCCGCCACAGAAGAAAGTAAGCGCCTATTTTGCTGCCGACGACGAACAACGGGCGATTTTAAAATCGAACCAAAGTTACGTTACAGCTTTGGCCGGACTCGAGAATTATCAACTCCTGAATCCAACCGATCCCAAACCGGAGAAAGCGATTAGTGCGGTGGTACATGGTATCACCATCTATATGCCCGTGGCAGGAATGGTGGATGTAGTGAGGGAGCAAGAACGACTTACCAAGGAACTCCAACAACTCCAGGTTGAGTTGGGTAAACTGAAAGATCGCTTGAACAACCCGGCCTTCAGTGCCAAGGCTCCGCCGCAGGTTGTCGAGAAGGAACGGGAAAAAATGGGGATCTTTCAAGATAAAATTGATAAAATCAAGTTACGCCTTGACCAGTTGGTCTAGGTTATTCAAGAACCCTTCATTGTGAAGGGTTCTTTTCTTTGTACGCCCGGCATGGATGTTGACTATAGGGTGAGAGTCCCGAACGGGGGCTGGCGAGCGCCTACCGTTAACCGAGGGCAAGGGTGTCCGTTGCGAGACGGAATCTGAAGGAAGCCGGAAGTAAATGCTCGACCTAAGG
>DASVMB010000069.1:0-6187 GCA_036384575.1 Bacillota bacterium | reverse complement strand
TGGCAGCTAAAAAGTTGGACAACTTTCTATCCTGGTTCGCTAAAACTCAAGGTCGGTACCTGGATAGTTTGAGCGAGGATGCCTACGGGTTGAACGAGTATTACGACGCGCAATTGTTTGATCCCGCCGCCATTACAGTCCGGGATCTGGAAACCATCCGCTACATCAATTCAGGCGATATCCGGAAGTTTGTCAACAAATACCTGGCAGGTCAATATAGCCAAAAAATCGTGATTAAGGCTTTGTAGTTCGCCAAATGATTTCGCATGAGATGAATCATAGGAAGTCCTCACCAAAGCGAGTATTTTCGATGTTGGCGCGCGCTCGCGCAGAGATAAGGATGGGAAAAAGTATGAAACCAAGAAGGACATTTTCCGACCAAAGACGGTTTTTACCGTGGTTGCTGGTTGTGATGCTCGGGCTAACTCTGATACCCGGACTGGCAACAGCCCAAAATCAAACAACGTCAGGCACCATCGCCGTTCGGGACGACGGGTTGACCACCATTGTCAACGGTTCCGGGGCTGAAAGCGAAGTACAATATCTGACTTTACTGATCAAAACCGGTTACAGTCAGGATCCTGCCGCTAAGGCGGGTTTGACCGACTTGACCAATATCCTGGTTTACCGGATTCTTCAAATGGCGACCTTATTGGACTTCAATTATTTTCTAGCCGCCGATTATTCCCGGTTTGACTTCGCGGTACCCAACAATGACTTTACCGCATTCTGCCGGCAACTGGATGCGGTGATTCGAATAGAGGCCTTGTTAAGTTATGACGAGTGCAATATATTGCTAAAAAATTACCGGAACTTGCCGCGAAACCCCAGTGAGGTCGGTCTGGCCAAACTCTATACCATGATAGACGGGGCCGGTCATCCTTATACCAAAATCTTTGATAACTATATGTCCAACCTGGATATCACCGATGCCAACAATTGGTTCCGCCGAATCTACCGGCCGTCCAACCTAATCATCTCAAGTACCGCCCCGCTACCGGATGACTTTTTACTCCGTCCCAGCGGCAGGGAGATGAAGCAAGTGATCACAAAAAGCCCGGTTCCTGCTGCCACCTGCAGTCCCAACCCACTTGTTGAGATTACCACGGTTCATAATAGCACTGCTTCAGTATTTATTGGCTTGCCGGCCCCGGCCTTGACAGATCCTGATCTGGCTACATCATTACTGGTTCAGCAATATCTAGCCTGGGAGTTATGGAATAAACTCCGGGAACAAGCCGGTTACTGTTATGATGTTTCGGTTTTCCATTCTTACCTGACCGAACCTGTGGCCCCAATCTTGTTAATCGAATTCGAAACACTACCCGGTAATGCCGGACCCGCCATCGGCCAAGTGATCTCAGTATTACAAGGTATTGCCAAGAATGGTATCCCCGAAGCAGAATTAACCTCACTTAAACAGGCGGTGGAAAAACAGGCCAAACGTATTGGCGACTCGAGGCGAACCGCCACTCAAAACCTGGCCTTGCAAGCTTTCTTTAACCAGACATGGTTGAGCGATTACGATGCCTATTCCAAGCTGCTTGCCGGGGTTACCTCTGCAGATACCGCCAGGTTAATCCGGACCAAATTAGGTTCAATCAAACTATCCCTAACCGGGCCGGAAGAAACCCAACAAGCCCTGGTACAATTGCAACCGATGCTTCAAAAGATTACAACAGGCCTCGAGCCCGGTAAAACCGGGAAATGAATTTCGGGTTGATCAAAAAAGAAAGCGCTCTCCGGAGCGCTTTCTTTTTTAGTCACAGTCTTTGAATTGGTCAAACGGAATTCACAGGGTTGCCGAAAGGCCCAGATTGTATGATTGGGGTATGAACGACTCTCCCCCGGTGATCACGCCCATTTTGAGCTGTACTTTGGGATATACTGCGTAACTCGCACCAAGAGTGAATTCGCCCGTCTGCCAGTTTTCCGGTTCCACTTCAACCTCGCCGCCGATCTGTAATTTGGAGCCGATGTGCAGATTGGCACCGGGAGTAATCATTACCGCTGCCGTTCCTTCATTCTCCGAACGGGCTTCCAGGTTGATATAACCCAAAAGTAGCTTGGAGTCGGCCCAAAGCGAGAGGCCATAAACCGGTATCGTCGCTTTGTCCAGATCATAGCCGAGATAAAGGGTGTAACCCCGCCCATCGTGGATCGGACTGTAATACAATTTTACCATCTTTTGAACATCATTGCTGCTGGCGACGTTCATTGGAGCCTCGATTGCCGCAGCGACAGTCAGCCCCGGAAAAGCGCCGTAATTGAGCTGAGCCTCAAGGGATGGTGTGCTTGCGGTGGAAGAGGAATTGTGAAGCGCGAAGCCGGTTCCCAAGTCGAGATTGAGACCGCTCGCCGGCATGACCAGACCATTTTCAGCCCTTAAGCTCATTGGATTGGCAAGGACGATGGATGCGGCCGAACCAATCAGGATCAAAGTCATTACCATTACTGCGATGAATTTCTTCATTGAATGCACTCCCTTTCAAGGTCTTTGGATGGATAAGCGCGGTTTGAAGATAGTTCCTCCCGGGCTTAAACAACCTTTTGCACTACGGTTTTCTGGATATCACTCAACATTCCTTTGATAACAATCTGTCAAACCAGTGAAGCCTAACCAAATCAGAGATAATTATCTTTCTTGGATTATGATGGTTTTTCGAAAAGACGCAAAATCAAGCCTTTCATCGTGTTCAAAGATTTAACGGGAATTTCTACGGAAATCGCTGTGGAACAGACCCAAAGAGAGGTTTTCTATAAAAAAATGATCCGGTAAAAACCGGATCATTTCAGTTGAACCCAGTTCGGCGAGATAGATAATCCGTGCCCGAATCAAGGTTCAAAAAGCCGGGAATCGGTTCAGACTGTGATATCGATCTTAGTCCCCAGATGGGACGGACCCGCTACCGGCAATGCTTCAAGTAAACTCTGCACCGCCTGGGCCTGGTTATCCATGCTGGTCCGGAGCATCTGGGTCTGGACCGCCATCAGAATCTGATTCTGCTTCATCCCGGTTGAGGCGCTGGCTATACCCATCATATCCGAATCCATAACGATTCGTCTCCTCTCTATGGTAGTGTAAAGTCGCGCATAAGCGCGCGCGCCCTATTATTTATATCGGCATCCGGGATATGATTGTTTACATGTTCTAGTGTCTATGAATACGATGACTACAATCCAACAGCCGAAAAAATTCCTGGGGGTTCAATTTATGCCGTAGGCAATACTTTGAAATCCATCTGTGGCAGATGGAGCTGAAGCTCTTGAATGATCTTATTATCACTGGCGGAATCGGGGGCCGCTCCCAAAACCATAATGGCAATCTTCTGTTTCCTGGCGAAATCGGCCAGTGTCTTGGTGACATGTTTGGAACGGATCACATTCATCTCCGCGCCCACCTGTTTGGATACTTGGAACAGATAATTGAGGGCTTCCCCTTCATTGGGATTCCCCAAATAGTTCTCTCCTACTTTGGCTGCATGAACCACATAAAGATCCGCCCCGTCTTTTTGAGCCAGTTCATAACCGAATCGAATCAGCCGTTCGCAGGTTTTTTGTCGGGTAACGCAGATCATGATACCGTGTAATTTGGCCACCTTGATACCCCTTTATCGTTTGTTAAGTCGCACGCGTGTTGCCCTTGGCCGCCCGGAATAAAAAGTCGGATCGGTGTCACCGGAGGATAAAAGACAATTTAATAAATAAATCACCAATGATTTTACAGTTTTCATATCCCCACTCAAATATGTACGTATTTAAAGTAATTTGGTTCCCGGTTTTCGGGAATACATTCCATGACCACGACCAGGAAAACATGGGATCTCATTCAATCAGAAACCCGACTTGCGAGGAAAACCGTGGTACGAATTTGACCATGGGTCCCATGTAAAACCTTCCGGGTTTCAAATCGTACTACGCGAGCGTCAGGAATAAACTCCCTCAACTTCCGATATGTCTGTTCATCTAAAACCATGATCCGGCGGATTCCCGGATTCGATCCCAACTTCCCAAGCCAACGGATTCGAAGAGCCGAATCACTTTCTCCGCTTGAATGGAACAACACCGTATAAGGTAATCCGGCTAAACGGTATAATACGGGAAGCGGGTCATTTGGAATATGTACTCTGTCATCGATCAGGATCTCGATTCTTCGGTTCACTCGAAGTCCTCTTCTATCCAAACCAGCCATTTGCCTTGTTTGCTCTACGATCTGAAGCGCCATTCGGTTGGACATATCCGTATCCGCAAGCCGGCGGCAATAGTCATAGAAAAGACCCTGCTGCCAAAGAATAATTGCTCCAAGTGCCAACACACTTCCTGCAAAGTGAATAGGCCGCCACCGCCTTGACAACCATCGCTGTTGTAATTTCCATAGATCATTCGCCGCGCAGCCAATCAAGAGCAAAGCACAGATGACCAGCGGCATAATGTACCGGGTTGCGATATAATACCCGTAACGTCCATTAATCCAAGGAATTACAGTGCAACCGGCCAAAAGCATCCAGACTGGAAGAGCACGGCGGCATCGTACTGCCCTGTAAATGCCATATCCCAACATGAATAAGCCGGCGCTAAAAGCTGGATACGCCAAATATTCCAGCATACCGGATTTGGTTTGATATACCGATCCGATTGTCCGTATGAGTTCCACCCACATTTGAATGAGGTTATGGACAAATGAAACCGGACCGGGTGACTGCTCCAAGGTATATCCTTTTTGCATCGCCCAACGAATACTTCCGCCGCGGGAGACTAGATTGTAAATAAGCATATTGCTGTAACCGGCTGCAAAAGCAAGAACGGCCAAGTAATGATAACGAACCGAAACACCCGACCGACGACTAAATAGAGGTTGCAGTCCGGGAGTACGGGCAATATAAAATAGGACTACCGGCAAAAAAATGATGATGGACGGATGAGTCTGGAGGGCCAACGCCCAGCTGCAACCGGCCCCGACGAGCCAACCCCCGCTCGGTTGTTCCGCGGCTCGGATAGTGGTATATAGGGCGAACGTAAAAAAGAACGGGGTGGTACAATTTGCCCAAGCCATATGAGTAACCAGGATATGCATTCCGTTGGTTAAAAGCAATCCAGCGGCGACTACCCCCGCAACCCGGCCATAAAGTCTGGAACCTGACAAGTAAATGAATATCACTGTCATAGCACTTGTTACAGCTGTATAAAGACGTGGCAAGTATATTCCGGTGCCAAATATATCAAAAATCCCGGCCAATATATAATTGTGCAGGGCTCCGATATCATGCGCCGCGTTGTGGAGTGGCAACGCCTGGCCCCTCGAGATCAAGTAAGCCAGATTCACCTCCCGTAGTTCATCAATGAACCTGGGGATCTCCCAGAGCCATGGAATCCGGACGCCCAAAGCCAAAAGGAAGCCGATGACCAACCCGGCAAGGCCAAAACGGCGACTCCCCCAAGGAAAAATAAAAGGCCGCTCCTCAGTTTTCTTGCTTTCTTGCTCCAAATCCATCCCTCATCCAGGCATGATATTTTATTTCCTTTGTTATTCTCTCTCCTCCGCGGAAAAGACACCCTTGTTTCCTCAGCAATTTTATTAGACGGCAATTGGCAGGAATTTACGGCTAAACAGAGAAGATTTTAGATGGATTGTTAAAACTCGATGATGATTGTAAGAAATTTACAGTCGAGATTATTTTGATGAAAGGGGTTTTCTCTAATGAGCTCCCGTTACCTCCGGCGTTGGTTAATCTCCCTGTTGATCTGCGGAATGATCGGAATGGGACTTACCGTCACCGGCTCTGCGGCTACAACAGCTTCCGATGGAATTACGATTGACGAGGTCGATTTTTTAGTTGAGAATATTCATCCCTCCTTTTGGGCTGAAGCCACTGATCCCGATTCGGCCAGGCTATACTTTGATTTCTTTATTTATGTCAAGGATCTCAAAAATGTCATCAATCAAATCAAACAGGTCCGGGTTTATGATATGTATGACTCTTACTGGACTCTGGATCTCAATGATGATATCGATCTGGAGGAAGGTTACATCGGCGGTTACGGACGCTGGAACGATGGCGTGATGACTGAAAACGGCTCACTTTTGGCCGTCAAAAATTTACGGGTTGAGATCATCACAAACAACGACGAGTTGATTACCAAAGAATTTTCCATTCCCGAACCGGGAACCATCGATAGTTTCGGAAAG
>DASVMB010000068.1:0-3194 GCA_036384575.1 Bacillota bacterium | reverse complement strand
TAGTACCGGACTCCATCCTTGGTCGAGTTTTCAGCTATCCGTTGGTTGGCTGCAAAATAATACTTAATCGTGTTGGTCTTGGTTCCATTCGTATACTCCTCCTCATACTCGGGGAAGAAGTAGTACCGGGTCACCCCGTTTTTGTCGGATTTTTTGATCAGTCATTCGTGAAACCGGGGATAATCACAGGTGGAATTATTTTGCCAAATCGATCCGTTCCAGTACCCGTAATCAAAATCCAGTTAAAATAACAACCGAATAAACTCGGAAGCAGTAACATTCGCCATATAATCCTGAAAGTCGAATGACGCAAGGGCTGCCGCGACCGCCTTCTCCTCATGCCTCACGCCGCTCAAAGACCGCTCTATCTGACTTATATCATATTTGCTGAAGAAATCTCCAAGAATCCGGGCGTTTTGGATGGTTCCATCCTTGACATCCAGCAAGACCTCCACCGAGCCTCCCGTCAGGCGGGCTTTATTGCGCAGGTTATATTGGGGCGATGCGCCGTAATTCCATTCCCAGGTGGCGTATTTCTCCCGGACCAATTGATTGACTTTGTCAATATCCGGCGGAGTCAAGGAATACAACGTATAAACTCCACGGTCGGAGGCCATGTGGTTCCGGATCATGACTGCGAATTCTTCTATCGACAGCGGTTGGGAAAGGTGACTCTGAATGTTTGTCACCCGGCTAGCTACGGATTTGATCCCCTTCCCCTCAAATTTCTCCGAGCTGACCCGTAAGGCCGAGGTAATATCGGGTATGGCTGCGGAAAAAAGAATCGTACCGTGATGCAGCAGCCTGTCCTTATATTTATACTGCGCGTTCCCTGAGAATTTAAGACCGGATACGGTCAGATCGTTGCGCCCCGACAGTTCCGCTTTGATGCCGAGTTTCGCCAGGACCGCGATAATTGGGGCGGTGAATTTGCTGAAATCACAAAAACTGTTTTCTAAGTCATTGACGATGAAGGTGAAATTCAGATTGCCCAGATCATGAAAGACCGCCCCGCCCCCGGAGAGCCGCCGGACAACCTTGATCCCTTGCGCTTCGACATATTCCAGATTAATCTCGGCCAGGGTATTCTGGTTTTTCCCAACGATGATGCTGGGTTCATTGCGCCAAAGCATAAAACATTCGTCAGCGAACTCTTTCAACAGGTATTCTTCCAGAGCCAAATTAAAGTAAGGGCTGGTATTGTCGTTGAGAATACAAAGCATAGGTAAACCTCCGGAAATTGTTCTATTCATGGCTATCCAGTTTAGTCAGAAGAATCACTGTCGGCCCCTCCCCCATAGCTATCGCTTTTTGATAGCGTTATGGGGGAGGGCGCGCGTACCGTGTACGCGAGGCACGGATGTTGGCTGAGGGGTGAGGACCTATGCCCCCTGTTTCATTATGAATTTAGTGATCGATTGGTAAGGACACCATAAATTAATTCCATTTATGACCTTTTTCCCCTTTATTTTTTAAGGAGTTTTAGGGTGGTGGATATCATTAGGTTGAACAATCTATCTGCCGGAGTTCGCCTTCAGTAGTTTCCTGCGATGAGCGAAAATAAAACGCCCGTGGTGGGCGTTTGTATATCACTCGATTATGATTTCGGAGTCTCAATGATCAATTTCACATGTTTTACGCAACTTTCGATGATGTTCATGATTTCTTTGACATCGCTTTCCGGCAAATACGGCAGTTGTTCCGTAATTCCAAATCCCGGTTTAGCGAGTAACTCTCTCTGTTCCGCCGTTAAATGGCCGTCCCAATTGGGATTCACCTTTCGATTACCGAGGCATGGCGCCAACGATACCCCTTCTTTCATGCTGTGTTCGTATTGTGTTAAACAAGATTTCGCCATCCCCCCTTCATAAACCTTTAGAAATTATAAGCAGGCTTTACCTTACCCTGATGATAATACTTTTTTGACGCAATTTGTGCCATCAGCGCAGGTAACCTCCTTGTTTTGACATATCATTATTTCAATGCTAAACTAAATATAGAACAATTTACCACGAAAAAGGCAAATTCAACGAAAGTTGAAGACGCAAAACCACGGGTCTAAAGCCAATTTTACGCAGATTGGCCATGATCGCCGGGCTCCCGAAAGTAGATTGCTTTTTTGTTTCTGTTATTAATTCCGGATCGGATTGACAATATAATCTTAAAAGTGGAAAGGTGGTATTTGAAAAATGAGGATTAATAATAATCTTCCGCTAAATACCCTGAACAACTTATATACCAATCATAAACACAATACCGATGCGGCGGAGAAACTCTCCTCGGGACGCAAGATCAATAAAGCCGCAGACAACGCTGCGGGCTTGGCTATCGCGGCACAAATGACCGGTCAAATTGGCGGCTTATCTCAAGCCATCGAAAATTCCCAAGATGCGGTTTCCCTGGTCCAAACCGCGGACGGCGCCCTGACGGAAAGTCAATCGATGGTGACCCGGATAGGCGAGCTGTCGGTTCAGGCCGCCAACGGCATCTACACCGATAGTCAGCGGGGAATGATTCAAAGTGAGATCGACCAATTAAAGACCGGACTCAACGGTATTGCCAATACCACTTCTTTCAACAACCAAACTTTACTGGACGGTTCGACCAAAAGCCTGACCTTTCAAACCGGGCCCAATGAATTGAATAATATGACGGCTTCCATCGGCAACATGAACTCCGCTGCTTTGGGCGTGAACCATATCGACGTTACGAACGCAGTAGGGGCCGGCAGGGGAATTACCGCAGCTCAAAGAGCAACCGGGGTGGCTTCCGCTGAACGTTCCAATCTCGGCGCTTATCAAAACCGCTTGGATCATACGAGTAAAAATTTAGGTGTTGCAGTTGAAAACCAGACCGCTTCACTATCCACTATCCAGGATGCAGACATGGCCGCCGAGATGATGGATTATACCCGGACAAATATTTTACAGCAGACCGGTAACGCCATGCTCGCCCAATCCAATTCCAATCGCTATCAGGTAATGAGGTTGTTGAGTTTATAGGTTACGGATTTAATCACGAATCCGGTACGAATGGGGCTGTCTCGTGACAAATAGAGACAGCCCTGTCTTTTTACGATATCCGCAATATTGTTCGGTAAAAGACGACTCTGACGTCCTGGCCGCCAACATCGAGCTGGACGACCTGATGAACCGGGATCAAAAATTAACCTCTTGAATTTTCAATGATTCAAG
>DASVMB010000067.1:0-3577 GCA_036384575.1 Bacillota bacterium | reverse complement strand
AAAAGAATATTATGATAAACTTTGATATAGCATTGTGCCTTGGAATCCGATAGATGATAATATTAAAAAAAGCCCCATAACGGGGCTTTTTTCGTTCTATTTTTTACCTTGCTTCTCTTCTTTTGCTTTTTCCGCTTTGCGCATTGAAATATCACAGTACATAACATAACCGACAAAAGCGAAAACTGCCAATACCAATATTCCGGCTATATAAAGCATTGTTTACCTCCTGCATTGTCTGTTATTGAGATTTAAATAACAACATCGCAGGAGGCGGATTTTTCACTACTCGTTCGGGACAATTGATAGTATATCAGAAAAAACAGTCCAATAATCGTTAATGCGCCTGAGACTTGGGGAATAAATAGCCTTACTGTTTCACAGTCGAATGTAAAAAGCCTAAAACTTGAAAAATTTAGTTTGAAGGGTCTATAGGATAAAGAATAGTCCGAGCGATGATCCTTTGTGGTAATGGCCTGGTTGGATAGATCATCAATAACCTGTGACAAAAGGTCAGTAGCAAGATGATTCCGGTGTCCGTTGACTCCACTAAGGAAATAAAGGTTTGACAGGAACGCAAAAAGGATAATAAGGGTTATCAACAGTAACTTGTTTTTCGATATAACCTGTACCATTTGATTCACCCAATTCCTTAAAAGGGTTTATGAGAGGCTAAAAATAAAAGGGCCTGATATTCATCAAGTCCTTGTCTTTTCTACTGGTGCGCCCGACAGGATTCGAACCTGTGACCTTTTGATTCGTAGTCAAACACTCTATCCAACTGAGCTACGGGCGCAAATGATTGGTAATGATCTAGGCAAGAAATAATTATAGCATAGCGGTGAGGAAAAGTAAAGGATGGCGTGTCCGATCCGGGTTGGAAACTGTAAGCCACTTTGGTCGGGATAACCAATGAATCAATGTACCATTCGCCGCCGGCAATAAAAAAGCAACCAACTAAATAGGTTGCGGAATAAGCAATGGCGGAGAGGGAGGGATTCGAACCCTCGCTAGGATTTCTCCTACTAACGGTTTAGCAAACCGTCCCCTTCAACCGGCTTGGGTACCTCTCCGTTGAACTAAAATGTGAAGTGTAAAGAGTAAAGTGAAAAAATAAACAATAAACTTAAACCATACTTTATTTTTTCCTTCTCCCTTTAACCTTTGAACTTGGTTTATGGCGGAGGAGGAGGGATTCGAACCCCCGGTACCTTGCGGTACAACGGTTTTCAAGACCGCCTCCTTAAACCACTCGGACACTCCTCCGAGGCCCGCCGCCTCCAAAAGGCCGTTTCGGGAAAGGGTGCCGTGAGGCAAAACCCTAGACGTTAAGGCCGGAGGCAATACACTCGGAATGCATGAATAATTTTAACACATTTTTCAGGTGGGTGTCAAGAAGAACTCCGCGCCGGTCCGATATGCGCGGGGCTGTGATATTCAACACGGCAGCGGTGAGCAGGCTGCTTCGCCCCAAGATTTACCGGATATACGGTTTTTTTTACCCTTCACCCTTCAAACTTCTACTGTAGCTGTAGTTCATTGATACGGCTCATGTAAAGGCGGGTTAAGGCGTCGGCTTCTTCGGGGGTACCGGCCTCGGAGTAGATTTTGAAGATCGGTTCCTCCGCATCAGGCAGGACCAAAGCCCACCCCTCATCATGATATACTTTGAGACCGTCTGTCATCTCCAGCTGCTTCTCTTTATTTTCCTCAAAGAGATTACGCATGACGAGCCCTTTCCGTTCCCAGGGACAGTCTACCTCGGCGTAACCCCGTTCCACGCGGGGGATGAGTGCCAGGGCCTCACGAAGGCTGATTCTTTCCCTGGCCAATAACTCCAGGATTTTGCTGAAACTGAATAGCGCGTCAAACTGTGGGTGATACGAAGTACTTCCATCGCCGTTCGGAAAGAGACGTTCTTCCGCCACCCGTTCCATGAGAGAACGGGGTGAGGCCTTGGTCCGGACGACCCGGCCGTGAAACTCCCGGGCTAATTCCTCAATGAACTGGGGTGCAGTGACTTGGACCGGCACGGTAGCCTCTGGCCGGTACTTCAATACCAGGTAGGAAAGGAGCGCGACTAGCTCCTGATCTTTAACGAGATTTCCCTCCCCGTCAAGGAGTAACAACCGCTCAGCGCTACTGTCCACAATGAGCCCTAGATCGGCACGGCTGGTCTTAATCTCTTCGGCCACAGTCCGGACTGTCTCCAGTAACTCGGCGAAGGTCCGGGGACGGTCGGAATGGGATGCCTCGATCTGATGAACCCGGCATTCCAGGGTCTTGAGAAACTCGGGCAGGAAGAACGCCAGGCTGCTCCGGTCATAGGCGGCAACAATCCGGAAATGAACTTCTTTGATCAATTCCCTGATCTCCCGGTCCAGCAATCCCTGAAGGTATGGTTCAATCAATTGCGGTACAAAGGTGAGTTCGCCCATTTCACCCGGGGGGACACGCGGGAAGTCCTCGCTGAAATAGGCGTTCTCCAAAGAGCGTTCGGCGCTTTTTGAGAGATTTAATCCTTGATCATCGAAGAATTCCAGTAAGAGTCCCTCAGGATCCTGGGGGTTGATCCGGATATGCACTCCACCCTTGGCTTCCAAGGCGACCAGGGCATAGCGGGTCAAGGGGGTGACCTGGGATCCAAGGTCATAGACGCCGACCCCGGCGGAGAGAGCTCCGGCCACCAGGGCCCGTTTGAAGATCCTGGAGGGCCGGTAGTCGTCGCAACTGACTACCATCCGGGAACCTGATTTCAGATGTGCGCCGAAAACCGCCCCAAGTTTGGCGGCAATCTCCGGGGTTATTTCATGGTTGATGCCGCCGCAAATCCCGGAGTTACCAAAGAGGCTGCGGGAACTCTTTTTGGCCCAGATCAGGCTCTCGTTGACCGTAGCTCCACTTTCGACATCTTTAGACGGCCAGATCTTCACCTGGGGCTTCACAGCAGCCCGGCTGCCCAGAGATACGGAATCACCCAGGACAGCCCCTTCAAAAACACTGTTTTTACCTTTCAAATAAGCGTGATGGCAAAGGATGGCCCCGCGGAGTTCGGAATTATCCCCCACGTAACAATGGTCCCATAATATACTCCGTTTCGTGCTGGCGTTCTCCTGAATAACGCAGTTCTTACCAATGACGGTAAAGGCTCCGATACGGGCCCCGGCCTCCACCCGGCAATCATCTCCCAGAATCAAAGGGGCCTCTAGTTCAGCCCGCCGATCAATGGAGGGGTTTTTTCCGACCCAGATTCCGGGACGGTATTCATGGCCGGGGAGAACAGCCCTTACCTTGCCGGTCAGGATGTCGTTATGAGCCTGCCGGTATTGATCGAGATTGCCGATGTCGGACCAGTAACCGGAAGCCACATAGCCAAATAACGGTTCGCCATTACCGAGCATCAAGGGAAAAAGATCCTTGCTGAAATCGAAGACTTGTCCCTTTTTAAAATACTTGAATACCTTGGGGTCGAGGATGTAGATTCCGGTATTGACCGTATCGCTAAAGACTTCACCCCAACCGGGTTTCTCCAGGAAACGGCGGATTCGCCATTCCGAATCGGTGATTACTACTCCAT
>DASVMB010000066.1:0-1921 GCA_036384575.1 Bacillota bacterium | reverse complement strand
CCCGGAGGCGGCGTCACCCATCCCAGCATTTTACACCCGTAAAAACTTTTTGATCGACATCATACTCCCGATGGCTCCGAAGGCCATTCCCACAACAGCTAGAATCCAGAGAAGCCCGTAATTGACCGCACCTTCACCGAGTAACGGGATGAAAGGGGCGAACCGTTTGATATAGGCGAATAAAATATGATAGCCTTTAGAAAGCAGTAAAATCGAGACCAATGCCCCGCCGGCGCCGAGAATGATTCCTTCCAGCATAAACGGCCAGCGGATAAACCAATCGGTGGCGCCAACCAGTTTCATGATCTCGATCTCGCGCCACCGTGCCAACACCGTAAGACGAATCGTGTTGGTGATGATATACAAAACCACGAGTCCGATGATGACCACCAAACTCAAGCCGAACACCCAGATGATCTGTACCACCATCAACATGGCCTCAACAAAAGTTTTGCCGTATACAACCTCATCAACGCCCTCCAAGGAATTCACCTGGGGGACCAGCGTTTTGATCTTGGCGTCATCCTTCAACTTGATATCCAGCATGTTTGGAAGCGGGTTATCGGCCGTGACAAAGAGATTCTTGACTCCCAATTGTTTCTCCAGCCACATGGCGCCCTCTTCCTTGGAGACAAATTGGACGGATTTCACTCCATCCAAATCGTTCATCTCCGACTGTAACCGGGCGGGATCAGCCCCTTCCTCAAGATACACCCGGAGTTCCAAGACACCCTTGGCCATATCCGCAAAATGCGTAAAATTGGATACAATGATATAAAAACAGCCCAAAATAATCAGGGACAATGTGATCGTAGTTACCGCAGCCAGACTCATTAATCCGTTACGGCTGAGGCCGGAGGAAGCCTCTTTGGTGAAATACCATATCGTCTTGACTTTCAAGTGTCGTAAACCCCCTTTTGTTCATCCCGGACGATCTGACCGTTCTCCATCGCCACCACCCGGCGGCGCATCCGATCCACAATCGACTTGTTATGTGTTGCCATAACCACCGTGGTGCCACGCTTATTGATCTCAAGCAGCAAGTCAGTAATCCCCCAGGAGGTTTCCGGGTCCAGGTTTCCGGTGGGCTCATCGGCCAGCAATAAAAGCGGGCGGTTCACAATGGCTCGCGCCAAGGAAACCCGTTGCTGCTCGCCGCCGGAGAGTTGGGACGGAAAGACCTTGGCTTTATCCTTCAGCCCCACCAATTCCAAAACAGCAGGAACCTGTTTCAAAATATCCTTCCGGGATGCTTCGATCACTTCCAGGGCAAACGCCACGTTCTCAAAGACGGTCTTGTTGGGCAACAACTTATAGTCCTGAAAAATTACCCCGATGTTGCGGCGGAATATTGAGACCTCATGCATCTTCATCTGGGAAAGATTTTTTCGGCCAACCATGATCAACCCTTGACTGGGTAACTCCCGTCGAATTGCCAACTTGATAAGGGTCGTCTTTCCTGCGCCGCTTGGTCCCACTAAGAAAACGAATTCACCCTTTTCAATATGCAAATCGACCCCGTTCAGGGCGACGGTACCGTTACCATAAACCTTAGAGACCTCATGAAATTGAATCAATACGGTTCACCCCTGTTCAAAATCAGGATGTTGCGAGTTATTTCGACACAGTACCAGGATATCCTTCCTTATTTAAAGATCCAATATCTTACCTCTATCTTACCTGGATCAATAGTAAACCCGTTATTTCACTCAAACTCGGACCACCCGTTAAGTCATCTACCGATCGACCCGGGCACTCTTTAATATTTTTCGGCAGCTTTTTCATGATTGATTATTGAAACTTCACGACTGTCACAAAATAATTTGGCCTCCACTTTTTGTGCAGGAATTTTCAGGTTCGCACTGAATAAAACAATGAGAAACCTATAAAGTCTGGCGATTGTTTTGACGAATTAATAGTT
>DASVMB010000065.1:0-3046 GCA_036384575.1 Bacillota bacterium | reverse complement strand
CGAAAACAAGCAACTTGAGTGTAAAAATTTATTGCATACAGAGGTTGTCTTCAAAAGATGGGGCCGTATTCAAAAGTTGATCCAGATCGGAACTCTCGTCCACACAGGACCGTAGTTTATCGGTGCCAACTCCAAGGACGTTAAAGAACATTTCCAAGGCTTGGAAATGGCCGCTTGATATGGGATCTGCGGTTGGAAGATCACCGCCCGCCATTAAATTGCGATACTCCTGAAAAGCAAAAACACACGCATTTTGGATTCCCGAGCTTTCCACTAAATCAATGAGTTTAGCGTAAATCTCGCGACGTGCCACCGCGTGTGTTTTTCGATACTCTGCTTGTCGGCTTGGTCCGCTAGCCAACAGATCCTGTTTGGCTAAACCTTTGAAGCTCTTGAGCGCCCGCACCAGATCATCCCGTTCAATCTGAACCATGGGGCATCCCTTCCTTTATTCTTTTTTTATCTCCCCGGCAGTAATCGGATACTGCTTACTATTAATTTCGCTAATCGGAGATGAAATCCTGCTTTCCAATTGTATCCAAATGTCCTGTTTTATCATCGTTGTTTGGGTTTTCCCCATACTCCTATCCCTTCGAAAGACAGAAATCATTATTCGGGATAACTGATGCCGGAAGCGAAAAGGTCGCAAAGATTCTGATCGTGTAAGAACTGATGATCCGTAAGATCAAAATGTAGTGGTGTGATCGAAATATACCCATCATCCACGGCTTGAATATCGGTATCCTGGAATTGAACCGATTGTACCGGCTGTCCACCCATCCAAAAATATGTTTGACCACGGGGATCAACGCGCTCGTCAAATACATTTTCATAGCGGCGTTCTCCTAACCGGGTGAGTTTGACTCCCCTACATCGCATGGGAAAGTTCAAATTCAATACGGCGTGGCGGGCTAACTCGGCCAACTGATTCAATTTTTGTGTGACAAATTGAGCTGCAGGTTTGAAATCCGCCTTACCGAATTCGGCTAATGAAACCGCAATGCTTGGAATATGATTAATCGCTCCTTCAATTGCGGCGGAAACCGTTCCGGAATACAAGACGTCGTTGCCCAGGTTCGGACCGCGGTTGATGCCGGAGATTACTAAATCCGGCGGTACACTAAAAAGCCGCTCCACTGCAAGTTTCACGCAATCTGCCGGAGTGCCGTCGATCATCCAGTGACTGGCTGTTTCGATGGTGACCGGAATAGCCCGTAAAGGATGATACATGGTAATACCATGACTGACGGCGCTTCGCTCACGATCAGGGGCTGCAATCGTTACGTCGGCCTTCATTTTCAGCTCGGAGTAAAGGGTTTGCAAACCCTCCGCATTGAATCCGTCATCATTGGTAAGTAAAATTCGAAGTTTAGTGGTTTCCATAACCTATATTTATTTATATCTTATTTTGGAATAAACTATGCGGTTACTGAAGTAATTTTATTACTTAAGTAATTTAATTACTTGGGTAATTTTGGTTGCCTGATGGTTTTTACCAACGCGGCAAACCGGGGAAAATGGAACAATTCTTGCCGAACTCCATCAATAATTATAATGGTTGCCCACCGACTGATAGCAGGAGGCGGGATTTTCAGTGGACTTGCCCGCGCGTTTGGCGTAAATATGTTCCAAAACCGTTCGGGAGGTTTCATTGATACATTTATGACTGTTCCGGATTAATTCATAGAAATTCTCCATGTTTTCTTCACCGCAAATTTGAGATAAAGATTCCAGGCATGCATGGCGGTGATCTTTCTGTTCGACCAGCATCGCGGTCAAGGGTTCAATCGCTCGCTCATCACCAAAATTTCCAAGAGCCATAATCGCTACCGCACGTACATCATGATTTGAATCGGTTAAGGCTGAAATTAACGGAAGAATCGCCGCGGAACTCTTCAATTTTCGCAATGCCTCGGCAGCTTCATAACGTACTCCGGCGTCCTCATCATGAAGAGCGGATATCAAGGCATCGGTAACCGTTAGATCACCAATTTCACCAAGGAGTTTGCCAACCCGTCGCCGAATATACCGGTCATTATCTTTGAGTGCACCGACTAGATGGTGCAAAAGTTGATCCGGGGCAAATTGTTTCAAGGCGGCAGCTACATTAAAACAAACATAGTGATTTTCATCAGCCAATGCTTTAATTAATGCGGGAATCGTCCTGGAATCCCGCAATACACCTAAAGCCTCGGCTGCCCAACCCCGAACATGCTCATCCGAATCGCTCAGGGCGCTCAAGAAGAAGTCGTTCGATTGATTAAGACCAATTTTACTCAAACCGTAAATTGCACTGCGTCGAATCGTTCGATCTCCCTCGTTGAAGGCCACCTTCAGAACTTCAACAACTTCCAACCTTAATGTCTCAATCAGTTTTTCCCGCTCATCCGGTGTGAAATCCGATTCATCCAGAATCGATTCCATCCTGTCAAGATAATCAATTAAATTATCGATACGTTGAGGCTGTAAACCCAAATTGGCTGCCCCCTCTTTATTCCAAACCATAACCCGTTTACCTTAAAGATTTCCCCACCCCAAAAAAGCCGGAGATTGGGGGAATGACCGGATGTCACAACGCCTTTAGTTTCCCTTGGTTAAAGCCCTTGATTTGCAGAAGGGGCATTGTTCCGCATCCCAGGGTACCGGTTCATGGCAATTCAAGCATTCACGTTTGGCATCCTTACGACAGAAAGGGCAGATCGTCAGGATCTCATGAATAGGCTTATTGCATTTCGGGCAACGAATCATCGCGCCTTTCGGACGGAAAATCAGATAAAAGACCACGATCAGTATGGCAAAAACAATCGCAAAAGCTAATGAATTAACGAAAATGACCATAAACGGCACTAAAGTCCATAAAATCCAGGAATAATCACGGCCGCGGGAATCGCGATAGAGCCATACGGCAAGTAAAGCCGCAAGGACCACTTTGACAATCAATGGAATAAAATTAGCCATAAGAATCCCCCTTTTCTATTATTATTTCACCTTTGAATTCCTGATTCCTGCCGATTTTAAAAAAAACAAACTCTGGGAAAATGTCGGA
>DASVMB010000064.1:0-2692 GCA_036384575.1 Bacillota bacterium | reverse complement strand
TTAAGGACGTAAGATTGGGTTTTCGTGTGGCCAAAAACATGGGAGGTCTGGATATCGGTCAAAGTGTCGTCGTCAAACAAGGTGTGGTCCTGGCTGTTGAGGCGATTGAAGGCACAGATCAGGCGATTCGGCGGGGTGGTTCATTGGGAGGCCCGGGTTCGGTGGTGGTCAAGGTAAGTAAACCCCAACAGGATGAGCGTTTTGACGTGCCTACCGTCGGTAAATCGACGGTCGAATCGATGATCGCCGCCGGCTCAGGAGTGTTAGGGATTGAAGCCCGTAAAACACTGGTTACCGAACAAAAGGATTTGATGGAACTGGCCGTTCGGCACCAGTTGAAGATCGTAGCGATTACCGCCGATGAATTGAAATTGGACTGAATTTACAATTTAGTAAATGTTGACGGTTTTGTCAACTGATCCGGGAAGGGTATCGGCAGGATTTTATATTTAGTTAACGAATATCCTAGTAGACCGTCATGAAATGAATCGTTTTGGAATCATCAAGAGATGCTTTATTTAAGTAATTCGTCACTCCAAATTATGCTAGCCGTATGCATAATTTATGTAGCGAATTACCGCGTGAGGTACGGATGTCACGTAAAAAATGGTTGATACTCATTTTAGGCTTTATCTTATTATCCGTTATTGTCATAATCGGGTTGATTTTTTTTCACCCCGTTGCGACCAGTCCCAAGTTACCTGCTGTCAAGGGAGAATTGAAGCTTGAGGCCGATGAGATGGAGGGTTTATCTATCAAAGTTGCCGGCACCAATCATTCCGGCTTTTGGGAGTTGAACTTTGCTGAATTTGTTAACCGCGATACTGAAGGCAAATTTCAAACTGTTCAAGGCCGTTACTTTCAAGGTAAACGACAGCTTTACCAGATTAAGGCGGAATCAGGAACCGTTTCCTGGCAAGAACGACGGGTGCGTTTCATTGGCAAGGTTCATTTGGAAACCGAAGACGGCAAGGAACTTGACGCCGATGAGGTGATTTGTACACCCGAGGACGGAAAACTCTCCGCCCGGGGCGGAGTGAGTTTTAGAACCCCCGATCTAATTTACGAAACTTCCCGGTTGGATTCGGATATGAACTTAAGGCAGATCCGTTCACGCGGTTCGACACAAGTCCGTTTTTTAAAAAAACGACAATATTCGACAGAGTTACACCCGTAAGCTTCGGATAGATTCCCGGAACCCCGGAGGTGAAAGATGAGGTCTCTTCAAGAAATGGACCCGGACTGCCGAAAAGGACCGAATTATAAAGGATGTAAGCTAAGAACGATACACCGGTATCGTTTTCAGTTGATCGTGATCACGCTGTTACTGTTAGCCGGATCCTTAACGGCTTGGGCTTCCGAGCAACCTCGTGATGCCGAACAGCCTCGCCTGCAAGCACCCGGCGGGATTGAAATGGATTTTCTGAAAAATATCGCGAAATGTTACGGGAGTGATGCGAAACCCGCCGAAGCCAGCTGGACGGATACGATCCTGACCGCCAATTATTTTGAATATGATCGTTCCCGGCAGTTGGTTCGGGCGAAAGGTCATGTCCGGGTCGTTCAAAAACAGGATAACGATTCGTTGATTAGTGAGAGTGCCTCGCTTGAGTGGGATCGGTTGGATGATCGCCTTGAGCTGACGGGTAACCCTCATTTTACCTTTGATGGGTGGAAAATTGACTGCGCACGGCTTGAAGGCCGGGTCAATAAGGGATTATTCACTTTTTACGGACCGGTTCAGGGGAATAACCATGAAACCTCGTTACAGGCCGGAGAGATGATCTTAGACCGGGGCGCCTCCAAATTGTATTTACGAGATAATCCCGTAGTAACGCAGGGTAAGAACCGATTTACGGCTGCTGTGATCGTATACGATCTAAAAACGAAGAAGGCTTATAGCGAATCCGAGACTACACTCAATTAGAATTCAAGGACGCCATAATATTTAAATGGGAGATCAATATGTCCATCCAGGTACAAGGGCTGATCAAAGAATATCAAAAAAGGCGGGTCGTTAACGGAGTCGATCTATTGGTCAATCCCGGAGAAGTGGTCGGGCTTTTGGGACCGAACGGCGCCGGTAAAACCACCACTTTTTATATGATTGTGGGTTTGGAACGTTGCAACGCCGGAAGTATTTACATCGACGATCATGATGTCACGGCATTGCCAATGCATATTCGGTCCAAATACGGCGTTAGTTATTTGGCCCAGGAGGCCTCAATCTTCCGTAAGCTGACTGTAGCCGATAATATCATGGCGATTCTGGAATTGACCGATATTCCTCCCGAGTACCGAAAGAACCGTTGTGAACAGTTAATGGAAGAGTTCCATCTGACTCATCTTCGGAAAAGCATGGGTTATATGCTCTCCGGTGGTGAGCGGCGCCGGGTTGAGATTGCCAGAGCTTTAGCCATGGATCCGCGCTTTATTTTACTGGATGAGCCGTTCACCGGGATTGACCCCATCGCTGTGGGAGATATTCAGGAGATCATTAGTAAACTGCGGGAAAAAGGGATGGGTATTCTCATTACCGATCATAGCGTCCGGGAGACCTTGGCCATTACGGACCGGGCATATATCATGTATTCGGGGCAGATACTGGTTTCCGGCAGTTCCGCAGAGATAGCGCAAGATGAAAACGCCCGAAAACTCTATTTGGGCGACCATTTTGCGATGTAGCGGGGAG
>DASVMB010000063.1:0-4030 GCA_036384575.1 Bacillota bacterium | reverse complement strand
AGCGTTAAAGGAATTTCTGAAGAATTTGGAAACCGCCATATCCTGGGCCAATACCAATCCGGCAGCTGCCGGATTGCTGGCAGAAAAATATGTGCAGATACCGGCGACCATCGCGCAAAAGGGAATGGTCCGCAGCAATTTACGGTATGCCGATGCATATAAGGTCCGGCGGGAAGTCGATCAATTCTTGCTACGGCTGGTGGAATACGCTCCGGATTCGGTCGGGGGAAAGGTGCCGGATGAAGCCTTCTATTATCAGCCCTAAATTGGCACCGCTATTCGGAATCCTTTCAGTTATTTTAGGGTGGCAATTGGTTGCCACCCTTATTCACGCGCCGTTACTGTTACCTTCCCCCGGAACGACCCTGGCCGAACTCCGAGCTCTGGCCGGGACAGGGGATTTCTGGCATCATCTGGGAGTCACTCTTGTCAGGGGAGTGGCCGGTTTCGGTATCGCCTTCCTCACGGGACTGACAGTCGGTATCGTCGCCGGCCGCTTCAGGGCGGCCGGGGAGTTTCTACGGCCAATCATCGTCTTTATCCGGAGTACCCCGGTGATGTCAGTGATCATTCTGGCATTGATCTGGTTCCGCCGCGAAACGGTACCGATCTTTGTCATTTTTTTAATGGCCTTTCCCATCGTTGTTCAAAATGTCATGGAGGGAATTCGCGGTATCGATCCGGAACTCCGGGAGATGGTCAAGGTGTTTAGGGTCGGAAAGTACCGGAGCTTCACCCGGTTATACCTGCCGGGACTGGCTCCGTTTCTCGCGGCGGGGGTCAGCGCCGGTCTGGGTCTGACCTGGAAGGTACTCATCGCCGCCGAAGTTCTATCATATCCCAAGTGGGGCATCGGTTCCCAGATGGATACGGCCCGGGTCTTTCTTCAGACCGAGAAGGTCTTCGCCTGGACGTTGGTGGTGATCGCCCTGGGACTCATCTTCGATTATCTACTGGAGTTTTTATTAAAATTACCCTTTGCCAAATGGCGGAGGTCGGCCCATGATTAAGGTGGAACGACTTGAAAAAAGCTTCGGCCCTTTGCGGGTACTGGATGGACTCTCGCTTGAGTTCCCCGAAGGAAAGATCACGGCACTTTTAGGTCCATCCGGGTGCGGGAAGACCACCCTGCTCAACATCATCGCCGGACTTGGTCACCCCGACGCAGGTGCGGTCCACTGCCCCGAGATGATCAGTTATCTTTTTCAGGAGCCCCGGCTGATTCCATGGCTGACGGTACGGGGGAATATTGCTCTGGTACTTGAGGACAAAATGCCTCAGGAGGCTGCCGTCCGCGAGGTTTCCTATTATCTTTCCGCCACCGGACTTGAGGCTTACGCTGAGTTTTACCCCTCTCAGTTGAGTGGAGGTCTCAGGCAACGCGTTGCCATGGCCCGTGCTTTTGCCTACCAGGCGCCTTTACTTTTAATGGATGAACCTTTCAAGTCGTTGGATCTTCGGACCCGGTTCCGGATGCTCAAGGATTTTATCATGTTGTGGCAGGCCCGGCCGCGTACGGTGATCACCGTAACCCATGATCTCAAGGAAGGGCTTTGGCTGGGAGATCAGGTTATCCTCCTTACCGATAAGCCCGCACGGGTAGCGAGAAGGGTAATGCTGGATATACCCAGAGAAGAGCGGCTTGGGGATCATCGGGTACTAACCCTGGAAAACGAGTTGACAGAGTTGATTTTAGAATCGATATGATCGGAGTCCTTATCGGTTTCTTGCAAAAGGTGGTTTTAGCTGTTATAATGAGTGAGTACTCACTTATTATTCTTATCGAGACACTTGCAGCGAATACTCTGTCAAGAAAAGCCAGTTCATGGAGGGATTGAAATGCGAGTGGGATTACCGTCCGCCTTAGCAAACCCCTTTTACATCAGCTTTTGGAAGACTTATTTTTCCGAATTGGGGGTGACAGTTGAAGAAACCGGAGCTACCACTAAAGCTATCCTGGATAAAGGAGTCCGGCACTCCGTTCCTGAGATCTGCATTCCGGTTAAGGCCTATACCGGACATGTAGTCGAACTGTTGGATCGCGGGGCTGATTTGATCTATATTCCCAGGTTTGTTTCGATTCGTAAAGGTGATACTTTTTGCCCCAAATTTTTGGGACTCCCCGATATGCTGAAATGCACGGTTCCCGGTTTGGAAAGCAGGTTACTCACTCACCATCTACAATCAAACACCGAAGACATAGCGACTGAAACCAATTATTTGAATATTGGTGAGATCTTTACGACAGACACCGGCAAGATTAAGACGGCTATTCGGAAAGGCAGAACGAAATGGCTTGAATTTCGCAAACTGTGTTATTCGAAAAACTATAACTGTCAAACCGCCAATGAATATTTATTAGATGGGAAAACGGCGACATCCAAACAGTCTCCCGTCAAGATCGGAGTCATTGGTTATGTTTATAATATTTATGACAGTATCATTGGTATGGACATACTGACCCGCCTTAATGATTTAGGAGTTCAACCCATAACCTTTGAGATGCTGGATAGTATGACACTGGAAAAACAGTTGCGGCGGTTTCCTAAGAATTTGTTCTGGGCATTTTCAAATAAATTGCTGGCTGCAGCCTATAGTTTTTTTGAAGACCCGGAGATCGCCGGGGTAATTCATGTGACGGCGTTTGGGTGTGGCCCGGATTCATTTTTGGGTAAGGTCCTGGCACTTGATTCCGCAAAATATAATAAGCCCTTTTTAACGGTAAGGGTGGATGAACATACCGGCGAAAGCCATCTGCAAACGAGAATCGAGGCTTTTACTGATATGATTTTAAAAAACGGCTATCCGACGGAGTGTGCTTAAAAATGAAAATCACCTTTCCTTATATGGGCTCACCGCTTATTTACCGAAAATTATTCGAATTGTTGGGACAAGAAGTGATTATGCCGCCCCGTCCCACCCAACGTACAGTCAATCTGGGAGTGAAATATAGTCCGGAGTTTGCCTGTTTTCCTTATAAGGTAATGTTAGGGTCGTATATTGAAGCCATCGAAAACGGGGCAGATACCATTGTTACATCGGGCGGGAACGGGCCTTGCCGCGCGGGATTTTATAGCGTAGTTCATTTAAAAACGCTTCAAAGTATGGGTTATAATGTTGAAATGATTGTATTTGACGATTTTTACCGGGACCCCGGGTTATTTTTGAAGAAGGTTTACAAGCTAAAAGGCGAGAATTCCTGGCTTGCACTTTTTAAGGCGGTTCTTACTACCTATCACTTGGCTCACACCCTCGACTCGCTGCAAAAGATCGTCGAGATTCAAAGAACCTATGAGATGAGACGGGGTTCATTCACACAGGCCTTTGACATCATCTGTCACCGTTTCTCCGGAGAGGCGAAAACGGTTCGGGATATTGATCGTATAAAATCAAAAGCGATTGCCGAATTAGAGGCGATTCCCGTCCGCAAACCGCCAGAGGGGCAACGAATTCGAATCGGAATTGTCGGCGAGATTTTTGTAGTAATGGAATCCTCCATCAACTTGGAAATTGCTGAACTGTTGAACCACCTTGGCTGCGAGGTGACCCGCTCAATGTATATTTCCGAGTGGGTTGATCATGCCCTACCCAGGATTTTTGGCAAATCAGCCACGGCCATCTTAAAAAACAGTGATCCATATGTTGAAATTGGTATCGGTGGGCATGAGCGCCATAATATCGGGAATATGGTTGAGTACAAAAAACAAGGATTTGACGGAATTATTCATTTGATGCCCTTTGCTTGTCTGCCGGAACTCGTCACACAGAGCATGATCCCCAAAATTTCCGGCGATTTGGATATTCCCATCCTGACTTTGGCAATCGACGAACAAACCGGTGTGGCCAATATATTAACCCGGTTGGAGGCCTTTATTGAATTGGTGAAAAATAATAAACTGGCAAGAACGGCATAGGGGAGGACGCGATTATGATTAAGGCATATCTGGGTGTCGATGTGGGTTCGGTTAGCACCAATATCATCGCTCTGAGCCCGGAAGGAGAGCTGTTATCGTCCCAATATATTCGGACC
>DASVMB010000062.1:0-2278 GCA_036384575.1 Bacillota bacterium | reverse complement strand
GCTTTGTTGAGATCAAACCTTATAACATTCCATGAATATTTCGCCAGTATACTCTCGACGCGGCCTTCATGGATTACCGTATTATTGCAAACAGCCGGCACAATTTCAAAAGGATTTTCCGCCGTGTTTACAGCATTGAGATCTTCATGTTGCAGTATAATATGTTCTTTGATACTACAACCCGGAAAATCTCTGATATCCATTTCCAGCATCACCTGCTCATTGCCTCTGTTGATTGCAAATACAGTCACTTCATTTCTTTCTTCACTAAATACGGCCACTGAATCAACGACAGGTACATCAGAGTAGACAGTTGTATCATATTTTGGGGAATCCAAAACATTGATGAGCACTTCTCCCCTGCCATACCGGGAAGCATGCAATAATGGATAAAAGGTAGAGTTCCGCCAGGCTTTTCCGCCCTTTTCCGTCAGAATCAAAGAATTTGTATTTACCAGCAGGGACTGACAGGCGATTTTTACCCGATCGGCATTACGGAGCAATGTCAATAGCATCGAACCAAAAGCCAGGACATCCTCCATGGTAAACCGAACCCAGTCAAATGGACTGCCTATTTGCCAAGGTGTATACTGCACATCGGCTTTTCGGACTACACTCCATTCATCAAAGGAGAGATACATGGTTTTGTTGCTTCGCAGCTTTGATTTTACATAATCACAGGTTGCAACGATTTTCCTGATTTGTTTATCCATATCCAGGGCCCTTGCCAGATATGTGGCTGTGTCGTCACTTTTCTTACCGATATAATTATGTAACGAAAGATAATCAACCTGTTCGTAAGCATGCGTCAAAACGGTCTGATCCCATTCCGGAAATGTCGCCATGGTCCTGGAAGAACTACCGACGGCGATCAGCTTGATATCCGGGTCAACCAGTTTCATAACACTGCTCGCTTTACAGGCTAAACGGCCATACTCATCGGCTGTTTTATAGCCTATTTGCCACGCCCCGTCCAGCTCGTTACCGAGACACCAAAACTTGACCCGGTGAGGCTCTTGATATCCATGAGATTTCCTTAGATCGCTCCAATAGCTTCCTTGGGGAAAATTGCAATATTCGACAATGTTTCGCGCAGCATCAATGCCCCGGGTGCCGAGGTTGACCGTCATGATCGGAGCGACGCCCAACATGCCGGACCAAGTCAGAAACTCATTCAATCCAAAACTATTCGGCTCCATAGCGCGCCAGGCCAACTCAAGCTTCACCGGCCGCTTTTCCTTTGGGCCAATGGTGTCTTCCCAATTGTAGCCGGACGAAAAATTACCGCCCGGATACCGGATAGCCTTCAATTGTAATTCTTTTGCCAATTCCATAACATCTTTTCGGAATCCGTTCGGATCCGCTTCCGAATGCCCCGGTTCATAAATTCCGTTGTAGACGGCAGTTCCCATATGCTCCACAAAAGATCCGAACAGCATATCATCGGTTCTGCCTATTTTAAAATCTTTACTGATAATCATTTTTGCATTCTTCATTGCATAGCCTCCATATTCATAAATTAGCAGGAATCTCCAAAACAAATAGAATGTATGAATCGTCCGGATTCCTGTAAAATACAGTATTTCATCCACAAAGAACAAATAACTCTAGTTCTTCATCCCCGTAGTTGCGATACCCTGGATGAAATATTTTTGGGAAATAAGATAGACCATCAAAAGAGGAAGAATCGAAATCACGGCGGCGGCAAGAGTTGGTCCGTATTCAATCACTCTTTGCCCTACAAACATTGCCAAACCCGCCGAAAGCGTTCTCATCTCCGTCGAACTGGTGAGCATGAGCGGATAAAGCAGATCGTTCCAATTATTCATGAAGTGAAAAACAATCAGAGTCAATAAAGCCGGTTTACAGAGCGGCAGCATGATTGAGCCGTAAATCCGGTATTCGTTTAGTCCGTCAATCCGCGCCGCTTCTTCCAGTTCCTTGGGTAATGAAACAAAAAAGGAACGCATCATGAATATGCCGAACGCGCTGGTTGCTCTGGGCAGAATAAGTCCCAGATAGTTGTTTAGCAGCCCCAACTTAAAAACCTCAATAAACAAGGGGATCATAATCACTTGAAAAGGCACCATCATCGTGATCATGACCAGGGCAAATAAAATATTTTTCCCCTTAAAATTGATTCGTGCAAAGGCGTACCCGGCCATTGAATCAAACAAAACGGAAAGCAAGGTCGCGCTCCCGGCGAAAATGACGGTATTGAGGCAGAAACGGAGCAATGGAATGCTGTCCCATACTTTAAGATACTGTAAAAACGTAA
>DASVMB010000061.1:0-2996 GCA_036384575.1 Bacillota bacterium | reverse complement strand
GACGTGGCGAAGCGTATCGAGGTCGATTCCTTACGGGTCGAGGGCATCGATGTGGTTGAAGTGAACTACGAATACGACCTGGTCGATAAGCAAAGATTACTCGGCAAATATCTCGGGGAGACAGTGCTGCTCGTTGAGGTGGAGACCAACAATAAACGGGCGTGCCGGCTGTTGAACCCCGTAGAACTTATCCTGGAAGACATCCAAACCGGCGAAGTTCTGGTGGAGCCCGCGGGTGAATTGGTCCTGCCGAAGCTGCCCCAGGGGCTTTCGGCCCGCCCGGCGCTAATCTTCCGGCTCCGGCCGTCTCACGCAACCGGGATGCGCATTTCCTATATTACCAATGGACTCTCTTGGTCCACACATTATGTCGCCGAGCTGCAAGGCGATCACCTGGGGCTTGACGCCTGGGTTGAATTGCGCAATGAATCCGGGATTACCTTTCACGGGGCCCGGTTGAAACTTTTGGCGGGCGAGGTTAACCGGGTCCGGGAGATGCTGAGGGCGGACTATTGTTTACCGATGAGTCCGGCCGAGGAGAAAACCGCACCGGACTTTGAGGAGAAGGGTTTTTCCGACTACCATCTCTATCCATTGCAGGGGGTAACGTCTCTCAAGGATAACCAGACCAAACAGATTCGTCTTTTTGATGCCGAGAAGGTGCCATACCGCCGTTATTATGAGATTGCGCCGTATTCCGAGGATGCCCGGATTATTGTGGAGTTTACGAATCAGAACCAATCCGGCTTAGGGGTTCCGTTCCCTGCCGGGAAGTTCAAGTTTTACCAGCGGGATGAGGCGGATCACGGTTTAACCTTCATCGGTGAAGACGAGATCGGGCATACCCCGAAGGATGAGGCGATCAAGCTCTGTATCGGCGAGGCTTTCGATCTGAAATGTGAGAGAACCTGTTTGAATAAACAGAACAATCTGGGGGTGCGCAAGGAGAGTTGGCAAATCACTTTGAAAAATCGTAAGGAAGAGTCGGCCCTGGTCCGGGTCTTGCACCGGGTTCCCGGAACCGGTGAGATAGTGGAGGCCGATCATCATTGGACCCGGGAGATGGCGGATATGATTATGTTTGAAATGAAGCTCGATGCGGGTACGGTGGAGAACATAAAATTTGCGGTAATAATTGATGAAAGGGTGCATGTGATCAAGCATGAGCCCTCACCCCCCGGCTAACATCCGGGCCGGCCCTCTCCCACTAAAGTAGAGTTGTATTAGTTGCCGGAATTTTTTATCCAAAGAAACCGCGGGTGGCTGGGTTTGTTCACTTTTGGTTCAGAGGCTTTTTTTATAATTATATTGAGGATCAAGAGATTCTTATTGGAAGGATGAGGCCGATGAATTTCAAACTACATTGCGGTTTTTTATGGATAGCACTCTTCTTTTGCATCATCTTGTCTGGATGCGGCGGTGGACCAAAAACGGGTTCCAATCCCGATCCCGGGCCGGGGACTCTAAATGTTCCGGCAGAAACAGTCACGAAAGTTTTAAGCGACACCGATACCAACCTGGCGCCGCTCTTTCAGTCCGATACCCAACCATCCACCGAAGCGATTCGGGATAAATTGGCCGCTATTTCCGACTTACATATCAAAACCACAACCGATGATGGAGTCGTTGTGGCTGAGATCGGCGGGGCGGGTGGACCCCTCATCATAGTTGCCCCTCCTACTCCGGTAGATGATTCCTTTGTTCCGGCCAGCGTTCCGGTGAGTCAAACCAGCCGATCCATGGTGATGGCTGCAAGCTCATATAGCTCTCTTCCCAAGGATTCAAAAGTATCCCTTTTGACCGGTTTTGACGGCACCACCATTTACAAGGATGTAACGCCGAAGATTCAACAAATATTCGCAGGTTGTAGCAGTGGCTACACCGTTACCACGCAACAGGCGACCATCGAAAATCTGCGGAATGTCAAAGGGATTGATCTGCTTTTTATTAAGACTCACGGGGAAAGGATTGCGTCCATTGCACCCTACCCAAATCAAGGGATCGAAACGTATTGTCTGTCGTCGATCACGCGGGTGGATAAAAAAAATGACCCTTTTCCCAAGGCCTATGCTACGGATATTCTGAAGCATAATATCGTTTATATGTGGATTCCAACGGATCGCACCGGCATTTTATTCAAAGATTTCAAGTATGAGTGGGTATTTGGTATAACTGCCGGATTTGTTACGGAGTATTGGCAGTTTAATAAGGGTGGGATGGCCTTTATTAGCGCATGTTCCAGTGCGAACCCGGCGGCCGGGCCTTTCCAGCAGAGCGTTTTCGATAGCGGGGTATCGACCTACTTTGGCTGGGATCAACAGATCGATACCAATTTTGCCGATGACCGGGCCCAATTTGTATTTGACCGGTTGTTGGGGGCCAATGTTTTTGTTAATGATACTCCGCTCGTGCGGGCCTTTCCATACCAGGATGTGTATAAAGAGATGGTCACGAAAGGTATGGTAACTTGGCCCGGGGATGATAAGCATGTGGCATCAACCTTAAAGGTCTTCGATAATCCGGCGGATGACAACTTTGGAATCCTGGAACCCAGTATCAAATACGTGGAAGTGGATGAAAAAAATCAAGAGCCATCGTTTCCTGCGGTGTTGACGCTCTATGGGGTTTTTGGGAGAGAAGAGGGGAAAGTTACGGTTGGCGGGACTGAGCTATCCATCATTTCCTGGAGTGAAGATCAGATTACGTGCCGGATTACTGATCAGCCGAATGGGGCCGGAGCGGCCGGGGATGTAGTGGTGGATGTAAGAGGACATAAGAGTAACACCGTTCCGCTAACCCTCTGGAAATTGATATACACCTATACCATGAAGGGCGATGGTACGTTACAGGATTATTTAACCGTAACCTGTTATCTCCGGGGCGATATTCACCGTTACCGGGAAACCCCGGGCGGGGATCCGATCGATGGACGAATGGTACAACTCTCAAATATGCGTGGCGGATTAACTGGAAACTATAGATTTTCCGGACAGTAT
>DASVMB010000060.1:0-3853 GCA_036384575.1 Bacillota bacterium | reverse complement strand
CCGAGATCGGCCCGTAAGGTCTCCAGATAACGGTTGAGATCTGATATTGCCCCGCAGGCGCCTACCGAATAACTGGTATTGATCCCTAATTGGGTCTCGTTTGCCTCCACGGAACTGCTTGACTGTAACGTTATCGTCACAACAGTTCCATCGGAGCGCGTACCTTGAAGAGATGCAAAAGTGAACTCGGCTTGTTCCCCAGAGATCAATTCCGAACAGTTCTTGAGTTTCAATGCGTTTTGAAGCTCTTTGGCTTTGGCCGTGAGCTGACGGACGCTGAACCATCTGTCGTTAAGCTTCATCCAGACAGCGGTGTCCACCGCGCCCAAGGGGATACCCGTTGCCTTCCAGGCACTCTCTAACGGATAATCATGGAGTTTTTCGCCGATGGTTACATCCACGAATCTGGATGAGAAAAGCAGTAAAAAAACTGCGGCTACAGTCATCTTCGCCATATAGCGTTTGAGCATCCGGATTCCTCCCGAAGCTTCTGAATGCTGGGATAAAAGTCTTACCCCAACATTTTCGGCGGAACCAAGCCCATCTATACCTTCAAGGACGGGGTTTGTTACTTCATCGGGAATTTAAGAAGGGAATTCCTGAAAGTCGCCGAAATTTGGAGAAAGAAATTGGAAAAGTAAAGTGCGGAGCGGGAATACCTAACTCTGTCATCGCACCCTGCGGGCGCGGGGCAACAGGCACCAGGGAAAAGGCAACGAGTATGAGTAAATCAAGTGAATAGAAAGTAGTTGAGGAAAATCAAACGAACCAATTATGACATCTATCTGTTTGATCTGGACGGTACCCTGACCGATTCCCAACCCGGCATCATCCATTCGGTGCAATACGCCCTGGAAAAATTGGGCATCATCGAGTCCGATCTCCAGAAATTGCTCCCATTCATCGGTCCGCCCTTAGCCGAGTCATTCCGCGAATTTTATGGTTTCGACGCAGCCAGCGCCCTTCAGGCGGTAGAATTTTACCGGGAATATTTCCGTGAGAAGGGGATATTTGAGAATAACGTCTATGAGGGGATCCCCGCCCTCCTCGCCGAACTGCGCCAAAGCGATTATACACTGGCAGTCGCAACTTCCAAACCCACAATCTTTACGGATCGAATTTTAAACCATTTTCAGATGCGTAATTTTTTTGAGGTTGTAATCGGGAGCAATCTTGACGGCACCCATTCTTCCAAGGCCGAGGTCATTGGCCTGGTGCTCGGGAAAATAAAAGATCCTTCTCAAAAAGCGGTGATGATCGGTGATCGCAAGCATGATATCCTGGGAGCTCAGGAAAACGCCATTGATAGCATCGCCGTGGCTTATGGATACGGAACCGTGACCGAACTTGAAGCGGCGAAACCCACCTACTTGGTAAGGAGCGTGGCTGAACTGCAGGAGTTGCTGGTTGGTGAGGGATAGGCATGAGGCATGAGGGAACAGGCAATAGGCAACAGAGAGCCTGGAGAATTGGTTTGGGCCTAAAGGCGACCCCGTCCCTTAAGAAGGCCTACTTGGCATGCACGTTAAAAACGCAATAATCAAGCGTTAGCAGGTTTCAAACTTCGGACTTTGGACCAGAATAAATAACCTGCAATACTCTCGCCTCGTGCCCGTTGCCTGTTGCCTAATTTAATTCTCGACTTTGGATGGAGGTTCCCCAATGATCTTATCGGGCAAAGAGATTCGTAACCGGCTGGGCCGGGATATCGTTATCGAACCTTTTAACGAGGAGCAACTCAACCCCAACAGTTATAATCTCCGGCTCCATAACGAACTTCTGGTCTATGAAAAGTCACTCCTCGATATGAAACAGGAAAACCCCACCCGGAAGCTCGTCATTCCTCCGGAGGGACTGATACTTGAGTCCAACCGGCTCTATCTGGGAAGGACCCTCGAATACACCAAGACCGACCGGCTGGTCCCGATGTTGGAGGGTCGTTCCTCCATCGGCCGGTTGGGTCTTTTCGTTCATGTCACGGCAGGTTTCGGCGATGTTGGTTTTTGCGGATACTGGACCCTTGAGATCTTTTGTATCCAACCGGTTCGGGTCTACGCCGGGGTGGCCATCTGCCAAATTTACTATCATACCATCGAGGGAGATTACGACAGATATAGCTGCGGTAAATACCAGAATAATACCGGAGTCCAGCCCAGTCTGCTGTTCCGGGAGTTTCAAAAATAAACGTTTCAAAACGGCCAGGTCTTGCTTAAATGCATGAAAACATTTACAATAAGAGTAGTTCGTGGCTTCCAGCCACCGGCCTCTATTCCGTTTCGACCGGCCCTGGTAAAGCACATTTTTACCCGTCCTTGAAAATTGAATATCCATATGGAAGAGGGTGCCCCAAACCGGGGATAATAGGGAATCAGGTGGAATGCCTGAACGGTCCCGCCACTGTAACCGGGGAATACAGCTCATGCCACTGCCTCAGTCACGGTTTTTAATAAGACGTGTGCTGATGCCGGAAGGCTGAGCTAACGTTGTATGTTGATCCGGAAGTCAGGAAACCTGCCCTTATTCTTGTATCACGTTCCTTCGCGGAAAGGGGATGGTGAAACCGACTTGGCCACACTTGTTATCGCAACGATCCATCCCGGTTCCCGTATCAGCGGAACCGGGTTTTTTATTTTATGTATCAGAGAACTGCTTCGTTGTTTATGAGCTACTTATATGGTTTTTAAGTGAACTCCCTAGATCAAATTGAGGAGGTTACGTAAATGAAGATCAATAAATTACGGTTTATCCCGGCCATTTTACTTACACTGATCGTACTGTGCACCGCATTCAGTCCCATCATCGGCGCAGCGACGCAATTTCCACTCACCATGAAGGATCAATTCGGTCGGGAGATAACCCTCACCAAGGCACCCCAACGTATCGTCTCCGGTTCACCGGGCAATACCGAAATCTTATTTGCCTTGGGACTGGAGAAAAGGATTGTCGGCGTCACCGACTGGTGCAACTATCCGGAGCCGGCCAAAAAGCTTTCCAAAATCGGCGATATCAGCCCGATGAATATTGAACGGGTACTGGCGCTCCGGCCGGATCTAGTGGTGGCGGATGTGATGAACGGCAAGGAATCCGTCGATCGCCTGAGTGAGTTGGGCCTTCCGGTACTGGCGCTCAACCCCAATTCCTTTCAGGATATTCTCACCGCCATTCGTTTCATCGGACAAGCGACCGGAAAAACTCAAGCTGCCGAAGAACTGGTCAAACAACTCGACGCCACCCTGGAACAAGTCCGCCGCCAAGGAACTACGGTGAGAAAGCGAGGGTTAAAAGTATTTATCATTACCAATTGGGACCCCTGCTGGACCGCAGGACCCGGCTCTTTCCTGGATGAAGCAGTCAAACTGGCAGGCGGGATCAATATTGCCCATGACCTAAACAAGCCTTGGGGTCAGTTGAGTATGGAAGCGGTTATCGCCCGTAACCCCGATCTAGTGATCACCGACGTGGATCCCGCCAAGATTTATTCCGACCCCAATTGGGCATCCCTCGCCGCAGTCCGCAAGCATCAGGTTTACAAGATTATCGGAGATGAATACTACCGGCCCGGCCCCCGGCTGATCATGGCCCTGCGCGATCTGGCCGCGCTTTTGGAACGGAGCAAATGACCCGTTAACGGAGGTATAGATGCCCATCGAGGACCCCATTGTACCAAATCAGTCTGTCAAAAAAGGTCCATCCCTGCCGATCAATCTCGGCGTTTTGGGGATGATTCTAATAATCTTGACGATTCTGGCTTTAACCCTGGGATCCGCCCGGCTTAGCGTGTTCCAAGTCGGTCGGGTCATCCTGGAGCCGTTGACTGCCATAGGTCTGCCGGTACCGGGAACGCCGGACCCCA
>DASVMB010000059.1:0-3448 GCA_036384575.1 Bacillota bacterium | reverse complement strand
CCTACATATCCGTACTTACGAATCAATCCGTCAATCTCCCTATCCTCTCCGAATTGCCGGAGACCGGGGGCAATGACCAGCAATTCCCCGCCGTCGGCAATCGCCATCCGGGTGCGGTAGACAGCTTTATTCCCGAGCCAGGTGCTTTTAAACTCCTCAGGTTCAAGATAAACGACAACCCGATTCAGAGACCGGTCGAGCATGGTCAGGTTCTCCCGCCGACTCAGGTCGACAGCAGCTTCAAAAAGCTGCCGGGAGCGGCCGGCGAAGAAACCGCATAAGGCTCCTCCGGCGCTCAATACCGTCAGCATGTACTGGAGCGGCAAACCCTGGAGAAAATTGTTTTCGGCATAATCAAAGACTTTTCGTACCGGGGAATGATCCCGTCCCATCAGCCGTTCCATGCCATAAGCGGCTCCCAAAAAATGCGATTTATCGATGAACTCCTTGCCTCCGCAACCGATTAAGATATTCTTGGTGAAATTGGCCATTCCCACCACTTCGTGGGGTACCACCTGGCCGATGGATACGATCAGGTCATATTCCCGTTCCAATAAACGGCGGTTCACCATGACCGGGATCGGGTAGCGGACCAGTCCGTCCGAAACTTCAGCCACATACCCTTCGGGAACTGTCCCGATCTTTACAGTATCATTGCGCCAATCGTGGACAAAAAAATTCCCCGCCGGGATATCCCCAAACATTTTGAGCCGTTCCGACTCGTTCACCGGAAGGTGTGTCCCCAAGGCAGGCATAATATCGACCCGGCATTCCGGGGCCAACATCTTGTATAACAGCTGCACGATCAGTCCCGCCCGTGAGTAATATCTTGTGATATCGGGCGGCAAGAGTAAAACCCTTCTTAACCCATGGTAGTTTTCAAGCCACTTTCGTAGCGAATCTTCCAATTGCGGAACGGTGATCTCCTGCACGCTTTTCCCTCCTTTTTATCCATTTGCTTGATATAACGTTAGGTAATGCTGGAATCTTCGCTCCAATAATTCTCGGAACTCCGCACGGGGTTGAACCGTATCCGTTAACGCCGGGCGGTACTCAGCAACATCGGCCAGACCTCCGGAAGCCTCAAGGGCGAAGAGCGCGGCGCCTACGGTAGAATCATTGGTAACGCTGGTTGCGGTAATTTCCCGTCCAAAGATATCCGCAGCCAGCTGCAGCCAGAAGGGGGAATTCATGATTCCCCCCGATATCCGGATCTCCGCGGCTGCTTCGCAAGTAGCGGTTAAGCTCCGGTAGCATTGATACAGATTGAACAGGATTCCCTCAAGTACCGCATAATAAAGGTCCGCCCGGCGATGGCCTGCGCGCAACTCCAGAAAACCTCCGCTCCGGTCTTCACGCCATCCGGGACACCGTTCCCCGTAAATAAAGGGGAGAAAATACGGGGCGTTTTCCCGTTCAATCAAGGCCGCTTCCTGTGCATATTGATCATATCCCTTACCTTTGGCACTGTTCCAATTGCTTAAAAACCAGTCCAGATTGGAGCAGGCATGAGTAGCCGCCCCGGCTAAGCGCTTCCCGTCGTAAAGATAATAACACCAGGTGGATGGGGTAACAGGCAGTTTCGGCTCGGATTGGGTTATCCGCAAGGCACCGCTGGTTCCTACGGAGAACGACATGATACCGGGGATCACCCCGCCGATTCCGATTTGGTTCATGGCACCATCGGCACCTCCAACCGTAACCGGAATACCTGCAAGCAAACCGGTGCGGGCGGCGGCCTCCACCGTCAGCGGCGCCCACTCCGGCAGTTCCTTCAACTCCCCGAGTTGTCCGGGGTCAACCCCCGCATAATCCAGAATCTCCGAATCCCAATCCAGCCGCCGGATATTGAACCAGCCGCTTCCCGAAGCGAGACATTTGGAGAGACACTGGCGTCCGGTAAGCCTCATAAACAGATATTCCAAGCTCGATCCCAGGTAAGCAGTTTTTTCGACCAACTCCGGCCGGCGCCGTTTGATATCAAGATATTTCCACAGCGGATACATGGCATGTACCATACACCCGGTTCGCTGGTAAAACCATTCGACAAGTTTGGAATCACGGCGAACCTCACTAACCAGTGAGCTGGCGCTGAGATCGGCCCAAGTGTGAACCCGCTCCAGCGGACGATACTCTTTGTCGAGCAACAACAAACTATGCCAGGTACCGCCCAGCCCTATCCCGGCAATCGGTTCCCGGCTGTGCAGGGTTATCTCGGCGAGTGCTTGTAATGCCGCTTCGACCACGCCATCGGGATCCTGGGAAACGGTATCGGAAACAGCCCCGTCAAACGGTATCGTGCTGGTGGCGAGCACTCCTTCCCCGCGTGAAAAGAGGACCGCTTTTGCCGCCGAAGTACTGACCTCAAGCCCCACAACATTCATGGTACCGACTCCTAGTTTACAAATTTTTTTTCAACCAAACACGGTTCATTCTCACTTAAGGGTCAACCGGGTCGATCATTTTAGGCATCCGCCTTAACACTTGTGATCCGCTTCTCCGGAACCTCCCATTCACTGTGGTAAATCCCGGTCCGATCGACCCGTTCATAGGTGTGGGCGCCAAAATAATCCCGTTGGGCTTGGATCAGATTGGCGGGGAGCACACTACGGCGGTAGGAATCATAGTAACTCAAAGCCGCGCTGAAAACCGGCACCGACAATCCGTTCGCTACAGCCAGTCCCACCACCCGGCGCCAACTTTCATCCGCTTTAATCAGCCGCTCTTTAAAATAATCCGCTAACATCAGATGGGCCAGATCCCGGTTTTGCGCGTAGGCCTCCTTGATCCGGTTTAAAAACTGAGCCCTGATGATACAACCACCACGCCATAAAAGGGCAATCTCTCCCAGATCAAGCTGCCAGTGGTAATTTTGAGAAGCCACGCCGAGCATCGCAAAACCCTGGGCATAGGAGCAAATCTTTGAGGCGTATAGAGCTTCCTGAACCGCTTGGATCAATGCCTTACGATCGCCTTCGGGCTTTACCGCCGGTCCGGTCAGTTCCTTTGCGGCCTGAACCCTTTCTTCTTTTAATGTAGATAAGCAGCGTGCAAAGACCGCCTCGGCCACAGCCGGAATCGCCGTTCCCAATTCCAGAGCCTCCTGAACAGTCCAGCGGCCCGTCCCTTTTTGGCCGGCCCGGTCCATAATCATATCCACCATCGGTTTTTCGGTATCGGCATCCGTCTTTCCAAGGATGGCGGCGGTGATCTCGATTAGGTAGGAATTCAGATCGCCTTGATTCCATTCGGTAAAGATCTGTTGCAACTCGGCGGGACTCATGCCCCCCAACTCCCGAAGCAACAGGTAAGCCTCGCTGATCAACTGCATATCTGCGTACTCAATCCCGTTATGCACCATCTTTACGAAGTGCCCCGCCCCATCCGGTCCAAGGAACCGGCAACACGGCTCTTGATTTACATGGGCTGAGATAGCGGTGAAATAAGG
>DASVMB010000058.1:0-3217 GCA_036384575.1 Bacillota bacterium | reverse complement strand
ATCATCAAAATCACCTTCCTAGAGGCCCGGATGCCCGGTGTTCATTTGATATTAAGCCGGAAAGTTCATTTTTATGAATGATTGGCGAAAAAAACATCATTAACAGAGAAAAGGCATAATGCATGAGGCAATAGGCACTAGGTAACAGGCAACAGTACTGAAGTTAGGCGATTTGACCCCCTATGGCTCATTCTCACCCTCTGTAGTGCAAATATTGAAATCACGCACACGTGAGAGTGTGATCCTGATCTCTGCTGTTATTTCACTCTGCTTTGAACTTGTTTTGAAGAAGGTCGGTGAGGTGGGTCAGATTTCGGGCTATTGAACCTAGATTCACTGTTCCCTTTTTGACTAGTACATTGTCTTCAAAGAAATACGTATTCCATTGCCTGTTGCCTATTCCCTATTGCCTATATTGGGGGTGATGGCCTGTGCAAAAATTCTCTCAAACAGTTAAAGATGAGGTCGTCCGGGAGGAATTGGGTACGGCCCGGGAATGTATCAAGGCCGAATTGGCCGCATTGCTGCATATGACGGGTAGCATCCATCTCACCGGGCAGCAGCAACTCTCGTTGAATTTGATGATCGAGACGGCTGGTGTGGCGCGACGGGTTGTAAAGCTACTCAAAGCCTCTTACAATCTGGAATCGGAAGTTAGGGTCGAACAATTTGAGCGGCTTGGTAAACCTCACCGTTACAACCTGATCATCCCCGCCCAAAAAGGACTTCGGGAGATGTTGGCGGAGCTCGGGATGCTTACCCGGGAACACCAGATTGAAAGCGGAATCAAACCGGAATTGGTTAAGGATAATCCTTGCCGGGCAGCTTTCTTGCGTGGAGCTTTTTTGGGGGGCGGCTCGATCACGGATCCCCAAAAGAAAACCTATCACCTGGAGTTGGTGACTCATAGCGAGGATTTTGCCAACGGTTTGGCCTATCTCATGAATTTACTGGGACTCAAGGCGAAAATCAGCCAGAGAAAAGAGCATTTTTTGGTCTATTTAAAGGAAGGAGAGGCTCTCGCGAAGTTTCTGTCATTGATAAGTGCCAATAATGCGGTACTCAAATTGGAGGAAGTGCGGGTGATCAAGGAATTACGGGGTCAAGTCAACCGCCGCGTAAATTGTGAGACTGCCAATCTTCAAAAGACACTGGATGCCGCCTGGGAACAGGTAGAAATGATTACCGCCTTGAAAAACGGGGGAAAACTAGCTAATTTACCGGCCAATCTCCGGGAAACCGCCGAGTTGCGTCTGGAATACCCGGAGGCTTCCTTGAAGGAACTTGGTGAGTACCATAAACCGCCGCTCAGTAAATCCACTGTCAATCATCGACTACGCATGATCCGGGAGTGCACCAAAAAATTCTACGTCACAGCAGGAATTCATAGTGGGAAAGAGAAGAAATAATTGGAATCATCATGGTAAGGTATTTATTTTTTTGCTGTAGCGGGACATATTATATAATGCTGGGACAAAAATTATCCAGCTGCTACAAGCCCTAAAATTTGGACGAATTCAATCAGAGCAAATCATGGATAAACTTTTAACTTTACAACAGAAAATCGTTCCTGAGATTTTCCCCTTACTTCTCTCGCGATATCAAGTTTTACGCGCCATCCGTTTTTCTCAACCCATCGGAAGGCGGGCCTTGGCCGAACGTTTGCACTTTCAGGAACGGAAGATCCGTAACGAGGTTGATCTCCTAAAAAGTCAGGAATTGATTATTTGTTCGGCTATGGGAATGGAGGTTACCCCGGAAGGAGATGTACTCCTCTGGGCGCTTGAAGATTATATCCGGGAGATTCAGGGGCTCAGTTTATTAGAACAAAAAATTGCTGAATTATTTAAGGTTAAAAAGGTGATGGTAGTACCGGGGGATACGGATCAGGACGATTCGGTCAAGAAGAATCTGGCCAGGGTCACCGCGGAATACTTATTGCATCATTTGACCAACGGTTCCATATTGGCAGTTACGGGCGGTACCACCTTAGCTGAAGTCGCCGGAGCGTTGACGGTGCCCGCGGCTAAACGGGACATTACAGTGATACCGGCTCGCGGGGGTCTGGGGGAAGAGGTCGAGATTCAGGCGAATGCAGTAGCGGCTAACATCGCTAAGGGACTTGGAGCCAGCTATCGGTTACTCCACGCTCCCGATGACCTGCAGGCCAAAACGATGCAGTCCATCGTCGACGAGCCGAAGATTCGGGAAATTTTAGATTTGTTACGCCGTGCCGATATGGTACTCCATGGAATTGGATCGGCCGAAGAAATGGCGCGGCGGCGAGAGACCCCTTCAGGTAAGATAACGGAACTTCTAGGTCAGGGTGCGGTGGGTGAAGCCTTCGGGTACTATTTTGCGTTGGACGGCTCGGTAATCTACTCCACCTCCAGCATAGGTCTGCAACTAAATGAACTAAGCCTGATCGATCAGGTGGTCGCCGTGGCAGGCGGCAAGAGTAAAGCGAAGGCCGTTATTGCAGTACTCTCCAATGCGCCCCGGGACGTTCTGATCATCGATGAAGGGGCGGCACGGGCCGTGGTGGCCATGACATCTTCCGGGTAATTTTCGGTATAGGCAAATCATATCCGCCCCAATCCCATCGTAACGGATTTCCGAGTCTGCCGCCGGACACCGTGATCCACATATCCCTACGAATAAAGTGAAGTGGAGGTTAGTAAATGGCGGTAAAAGTAGGTATTAACGGTTTCGGTCGCATCGGGAGGAATGCCTTCCGGGCGATGCAGAACCATTCCGATCTGGAGATCGTCGCGGTCAATGATCTTACCAATCCCAAGACTCTTGCCCATCTTCTCAAATATGACTCGGTACATGGCCGGTTTAACGGCGACATCAAGCCGACTGAGACCGGGATTTTGGTGAACGGGCGGGAGATTAAGGTATTATCGGTCAAAGACCCTGCGGAGCTTCCCTGGAAGGATCTGGGGGTCGAAATCGTCATTGAATCCACCGGGTTATTTACAGTCAAAAAAGACGGTGTCAATAAAAAAGGCAAACAGGTAAAAGGGGCCGAGAACCATATCACCCATGGCGGAGCCAAGAAGGTAATCATCTCGGCTCCGGCAGAAGGTGAAGATATTACCATCGTTATGGGGGTTAATGAAGATAAATATGATCCCCGCAACCATCATGTAATTTCCAATGCCTCATGTACAACCAACTGTTTGGCGCCTTTTGCCAAAGTGCTGCACGGGCG
>DASVMB010000057.1:0-5187 GCA_036384575.1 Bacillota bacterium | reverse complement strand
ATCGTGACCTCACTGCCGATGACCACGTACGGAAAGAGATCCTCGGAGTCCTCATCCACCGTAATCTGTTCTATGGTACGGTTGAGGGTCATGATATAATCTTCCAACAATTTGCGTACGGCATCCGCCTCCCGGGGAGTTTCCGAGAATTCAGTGAAATGTTTTAAATTTTCCTCGATGTGGATCAGGCTAATGAGCAATGATTGAAAGCCGCCCGGCGATAAAGATACGAGTTGGCCCATTTCATTTCCCTCTTTTCAATATGAATCCGGAAAGTAACGGAAACAACGCGGCAAAAGAATTTGCCGGATTCATTGTGTCGCGGATGGCCAATGAATAATCCGGAGCTTTTCATTATTTTGCCGAGAGAATTTGGAAATTGTCGGTTGACTTCAATAATGGCATTATTTTTTGAATGGAATGATTATATCATAAAATGTGCCATGAATAAATCGCAGGAAATGCCAGGTATCCCACGTCATTTTTTAGCAAAGTGGCGCTGTCGTCGCATGGCCGGATATGTATACAGTATTCTTGCATGTATACAATATTCTTGGCCGATTTCCTTGACACGGTTACTTGCGAAATGCTATTTTAGATGAGAAATAAAGCAATTCTTGCATGATTTTAAGTCAAATTTAATATTTATTCATTATCAACTATGACTTTGCCCGCTGAATGTTGATAAACCGTGCGCCCTTTTCAGGATTTTTTGAATTGCCGAGCGAACGGTTTTATTCATAATGTATCCAAACGGTTTCATAAAAGTTTGGAACCGTAAAAAAATAGAGGAGGTTAGACAATGCGTAAGTTTGTAGTGGTATGCCTGATTGTGTTTACTGTTTTTGCGCTGGTCGGAGTGAATTTTGCCGCGGCTCCCAAGATCTTGGTCTACGCCAAGGGCTCCGATCCCCGGGGTTTAGACCCGGCGTATGTTGACGACGGCGAATCCGCCAAAATCATTGTCAACATTTACGACAACCTGGTCAAGTATAAACCGGGAAGCACCGATGTGGAGCCGGCTTTGGCCACATCCTGGAAACAAAGTGCCGATGGTTTGACCTGGACTTTCAACCTGCGAAAAGGGGTCAAGTTCCATGACGGCACCCCGTTCAACGCCGAGGCGGTCAAGTTCAGCGTTGACCGTCAGTTACCGCCCCTGGCAACCGATGATATGCCTTACGCTTCCTTCACCTTTGACCCCAATGTGATCAAGGAAGTCAAAGTCGTGAATACTTACACCGTACAGTTCCAGTTAAAGAAGCCGTACGCCCCGTTCCTGGCGAATCTGGCCATGTCCCTTTCCGCTCCGATCGTCAGCCCCACGGCTGCGAAGAAATGGGGTAAGGATTTTACCCAGCATCCGGTGGGCACCGGCCCGTTTATCTTCGAGAAATGGGATAAGGACCAACAGATCGTTTTGAGGAAAAACCCCACTTATTGGGGAGTGAAAGCCAAAGTCGACAAGGTGGTCTTCAAGGTCACCAAGGAGAACTCGGTCCGTGCCAGTGAATTAATGACCGGCGCGATTGATATCATGGACGGAGTGGACACCAACGACGTTAAGACGTTGGAAGCCCGGAAGATGAACGTAATCAAAAACGCCGGCATGAATATCAACTATATGTCCTTCTTCGTCAACAAGAAACCCTTCAATGACGTCAGAGTCCGTCGCGCCGTGGCCATGGCGATTGATCGGGCACAACTGGTGAAATATCTTTATCAAGGTTACGCCAAACTGGCAAATGGTCCGTTGCCGAGTTTCATTCCCGGTTACGATCCCAATCTTAAATTCGTGGATTACAATCCTGCCGAAGCCAAGAAATTGTTGGCTGAGGCCGGTTGTCCCAATCTGGAATTCACCCTGCTGACCTACTCAAACCCGCGGCCTTACAATCCGGCCACCGGTGTGAAGCTGGCGGAGGCAATCCAAGCCGATCTATTGAAGATCGGGGTAAAGACCAATATCAAGGTTTATCCCTGGACCGAGTACAAACCGGTGGTCTTCAAGGCCGAAGAGGGCGATGCCTGCTTCTATGGTTGGATCGGAGATAACGGTGATGCCGATAACTTCCTGTCCTTGCTCGATGGCAGGCAGATCGACTCCAGCCTGAACAATGCAAAATACAACAATCCGGTTGTGAACGACCTTCTGGACAAGGGTACCAGAACCCTCGATCCCAAGGAAAGAATCAAGATTTATCAACAGCTCCAAAAGGTACTGGTCGAGGATGTCCCATGGGTGTATATCAGCCACGCCGTGGATATGGCTGCCACCCGGCCTAATGTTAAGGGTTTCAGCCTGCATCCGACCGGCGTTGCTTGGTTGAATACAGTCACGAAGTAAATCGAGGTAATGGATTATCGGGGATGCGTATCTACGCATCCCCTTCTATTGAGCGATAACCCGAGTAAGGCAGTACTTCTTTGATACAAGGCGGGAAAAGCGATGTTGAAATACATTATCAAGCGTTTGCTATTACTGATACCGGTCTTGTTCGGTATCAGCCTGGTCGTCTTCATCGTCATGCATCTGTTTACCGCGGATCCGGCTGCGCTCATTCTGGGGCAACATGCAACAGTGTCCCAGATTCAAGCACTCCGCCAGGAGATGGGGCTAAACGATCCAATATACGTGCAGTTTGGCAAGTTTATCTGGAATCTGCTCCATGGTGATCTGGGCCGCTCACTCATGACCCGCCGTCCGGTGGTACAGGAGTTTATCTCCCAGTTCCCGGCAACCATCGAACTGGCCTTGTTTAGTCTTCTCTTGGCAACAGTCATCGGCATCCTGGCCGGGATCATCTCGGCTGTGAAACGTTATTCAATATGGGATTACACCAGTATGTTCGGAGCGCTGTTAGGTGTCTCCATGCCAATCTTCTGGCTTGGCTTAATTTTAATCATCATCTTCGGAGTCAATTTGCAATGGCTGCCGGTGGCGGGGCGAATCGATATCGGCTTTGAACCGGCGACAATAACCCGTTTTTACCTCTTAGACAGTTTACTGACGGGAAATTGGGCAGCTTTTTGGAGTACCATCCGGCATCTGATTTTACCTGGAGTTGCCCTGGCCGCTTATTCCATGGCCATCATCGCCCGGATGACTCGTTCCACCATGCTGGAGGTCGTCAAACAAGATTATATCCGCACCGCTCATGCCAAAGGTTTGAGCGAGTCGCGTGTCATAAAGCATCATGCATTAAAGAACGCGTTAATCCCGGTGGTTACGGTAATCGGTTTGCAACTTGGTTTCTTGCTCGGCGGCGCCATGTTGACCGAGACGGTCTTTTCCTGGCCCGGCATCGGTAGTCTGACCGTAAACGCCATTATGGCATCGGATTATCCAATGGTTCAAGGCAGCGTGCTTTTGGTCGCCTCAGTATTTGTCCTGGTCAATTTGGTGGTCGACTTGCTATACGCCTATCTGGATCCACGGATCCGCTACTCGTAGTCTTTTTGGATAAGCGTATTACCATACAACAGGTTTAATGAGGACGGCGGGTCGTAACCGGTAGAGCCGGCAATCACCCGCTTGGCAGGATTCGCGCATGCGCGTGCATAAAGGAGAGTTTTGTCATGGCGGTTGAACTAGATACGCAGACAACTATAGTAAAGCAAGCGGGGGAGAAACCCTGGCACGATTTCTGGCGCCGTTTCCGGCGTAACCGTGCGGCGATGGTGGGACTCGTCATCCTGGCCGTCATCCTTGTAGTATCCCTTTTCCCCGGTTGGTTCGCTCCGTATGATTACAAGACCAACAATATGATGGAGAGTTTGCAATCGCCCAGTTTCAAACATTTACTGGGTACCGATGAGATCGGCCGGGATATTCTTAGCCGGATTATCTATGGGGCCGGGCTTTCACTCCGGGTGGGAGTGGAGGCGGTCTTTCTCTCGCTCCTGATCGGAATCATTCTGGGAGCTTTGGCCGGATATTACGGCGGTTTTATCGATAACTTCATCATGCGGATTATGGACATCATGCTGGCCTTTCCAGCACTCTTACTGGCCATCGCTTTTATGGCAGTGCTGGGAAGGGGATTGGACAATGCAATCATCGCCATCGGTATCGTCTGCATCCCGGAATACGCCCGAATCGTCCGGGGGTCGGTGCTTTCCGTCAAGGAGAATGAGTACGTCCAGGCGGCAAAGGCTATCGGCAACCGGGATTATCAAATCATTCTTTATCACATATTACCCAATGTCATGGCGCCGATTATCGTCCGGGCCACACTGGGCATATCCGGGGCAATCCTCGAGGCGGCGGGTTTAGGCTTTCTGGGTTTGGGAGTCCAGCCGCCGGAGGCGGAATGGGGTGCCATGCTCGGCAGCGGCCGTTCGGCCATCTTCTCCGCGCCTCATATCATTACCTTCCCGGGAATCGCCATTACAATAACTGTTTTATCCTTCAACCTGCTGGGTGATGGTTTGCGCGATGCACTCGACCCGCGGATGAAACAATAGGAGCGACTCAATATGGAGTTATTAAAGGTTGAACATTTACAAACCAATTTCCAGACCTATAACGCCATCGTTAAAGCGGTGGATGATATCTGTTTTACCGTCGGGGAACGGGAGACAGTGGCAGTGGTCGGTGAGTCGGGTAGCGGTAAGTCGGTTACGTCACTCTCCGTGATGCAACTGGTTCCCAATCCGCCGGGAAAGATCGCCGGCGGCCGGGTACTTTTTCACGACTCGGATTTACTCGCCCTCTCCGAACGTCAAATGCGGGAGATTCGCGGCAACAAGATCTCGATGATCTTCCAAGAACCGATGACATCCTTAAACCCGGTTCACCGTATCGGGGATCAGATCGCCGAAGCCATCATCTTGCATCAAAATTTGGATAAGAAAGAGGCTTGGGACCGGGCGATCGAATTGTTACGCCAAATTGGAATCCCCTCTCCGGAACACCGGGTGATGGATTATCCGCATCAATTATCCGGCGGTATGCGGCAACGGGTGATGATTGCCATGGCCCTTTCCTGCCATCCCGATCTACTGATTGCCGACGAGCCCACTACGGCGTTAGATGTGACGATTCAAGCCCAGATTCTCGATTTGATGCGCAAGATGCGTAACGAGATGGGCATGGCCATCCTGTTAATCACCCACGATCTGGCGGTGGTAGCGGAGATGGCCGACAGAGTGCTGGTCATGTACGCAGGCCGGATCGTGGAATCC
>DASVMB010000056.1:0-3858 GCA_036384575.1 Bacillota bacterium | reverse complement strand
TGAAGACTTAACAAAGAGCACGATGCCGGAGCATCCGGTGATCTGTTCCCCGCGGTTCCATGAACCCTTATACAATCAGCGAGTGGTGCTGGAGGCCTTTCGGCGTGTAATAACTGAATATCCCCAAGCTGAACTGTGGTTTTTGGGAGATGGTAGTCAAACCCGGGAATTACAGGATTTGACGGAGAAGTATCATCTGGAGCGGGTCCGGTTCTGGGGTCGCCTGTCCCACCCGGAGTTTTTGAAGCAATTGGCGTCCAGCACGGTCGTAGTTAGTATTCCTTCCAGCGACGCCACACCGGTAACGTTATTGGAAGCGATGGCCGCCGGGAAGTTTCCTGTTGTATCTGATCTCCCGGTATACCGGGACTGGATTACGGACGGCGTGACCGGGCTGATCTGTTTGATTGACCCGGATAGCTTGGCAGCGACCCTCCGACGTGCGCTTTCCGATCAGGAACTCTGGCGCCGGGCTGCCCGGCTCAACCGCGATCTCATCGTAGCCGAGGGGATCTGGGAGGACCGGTTCCAGGAAATGTTGGAGCGATATAAAACACTAGTTATTAGTGACTAGTTACCAATGACTTTTTCCCCGGGGGTTTATCTTGAAGATTGTGATGTTGCTTTCCAACGGTTTTGCACCGGATCCACGAGTGGCCGCCGAAGCATCCGCGTTGTCTGAAGCGGGACACCATGTTACCATCTACGCCTGGGATCGTACCGGAGACTACCAAGCTGTCGAAGATTGGGGGGGTGTCCGGATCGTGCGTTGCCCGATCCGAACCACGTATAGCCGGGGACCAGCCCAAATCCTTCATTTTTTTTGGTTTTGGAAATCCTGCGGCGTTTTTTTGAAAAAAAATCCTTTTGACGTAGTCCACTGCCATGATCTTGACACCCTTTGGCCCGGTATCTATTGGGGTCGGCGCTTGAAGGCTCCGGTGATCTATGATGCCCATGAGTCTTATCCCGACATGGTGGATCATCTCTTCCCCAAACAGGTCGTAGGGATGGTTCGCCGCTTGGAGGCAAAACTGCTGCCCAAAACGACGGCGGTTATCACAGTCGGTGAGTTATTAGCCCGGCGGTTTGAAGGTCTGGGGGCTAAAAAGGTAGTAGTGGTCGGCAACTATAAAAAATTACCAACTACAGTCCAGGGGATAACGACGGTTCCCGATTTTCCGCTGCGGATCATTTACGTCGGCGGTTTGAACCGGGACCGGTTACTGGCACCGCTCGTCGAATCCATTTCCGGGGAGCGCCGCTATCAGTTAACCGTGGTAGGCGACGGGCCCCAGCGAAAATCCTTGGAAGGTACGGCTGCAGGCGCAACCAATATCCGTTTCACCGGTTTTTTGCCTCAGGATCGAGCCAGGGACTTGATCAGGGAGCATCATCTGGTTTACTATGCCATTGACGGGAGTTACCTGAATAATCAATTCAGTGTCCCGAATGCTCTTTTTTTGGCTATGGCCGCCGGTCGGCCGGTATTGACCACAGCCGTGGGAGAGATCGCACATATAGTGACAAATTACGGTTGCGGCACTGTACTCCCGGATTTACAACCGGATACGATTCGTCATACGCTGGAACGATATCTGGAGGATAATGCACTATGGCGAAAGCAGGCTGAACAAAGTTTACATGGTGCAATTACCCATTTTAACTGGGAATACGCAGCAAAAGAATTACTCGAATTATATCAAGACGTAAGCAGCTCATTTCATCGCCAAATATCATAGCCGGTGATTTGAAACCTTGTGAGTACGATTCCAATGGATAAAAAGCGCACTGAAAAATGTTTGATCTTAATCAGTAATTTCGCTACAACCCCGCAGTATCCGGGACCAACCCGGAACTTCGATTTCGCCTGTGTACTCGCGGAGCGGGGGTGGAAGGTTAAACTGCTCAACTGTAGATTTAATCATTATCTCCGGCGTTACCTTCATAAGCCCCCCAAATGGCAGAATGGAGTCCGGATGGCATGGATCTGGTCTACTCCCTACCGGGGTAACTCCATTGAACGAGAACTCAATGTCGTGGTATTCTCGGCCCTAAGCTTTTGGAGGGGACTTTTTTCCCGGGGAGATATAGTGGTTACCGTTACGCCTCCATTGGAAACGGCCTTGTGCGGCTGGCTTTTGGCTCGAATGAAACGGATCCCTTTTATACTCGATCTGGAGGATCTTTGGCCGGACTCGATCATCGCTATGGGTTTCCGGAATCAAGCCGTAATCAAGATGATGCGTTTTTTTGAGCATTTTCTATATCGTCACGCCGACCATATTCAAGTGGTGGCTGCCGAGATGCGAGAATACCTGTTGAAGCAGAACGTTCCGGAGGCCAAGATCGATCTGATTCCCCTGGGTGCCAACTTGCCCCGGTGCAACCGGGATCGTGCCACTATCCGGGCGCAATATGGCTGGACCGATCAGGAGATCGTCGCAGTATATATGGGAGCCCACGGACCGGCCAATTCCCTGGAAACTCTGATCCGTGCCGCGGCTAAGCTTGATGACTCCACCATCCGGATAGTGCTCTTCGGTGATGGTTCCGACAAACCAAGGCTCAGGGAAATCGCTTCGGAACTCGGGATCGGGTCGCACCTGGTATTGGCGGATCCAGTGCCCCCTGAGGTTGTTCCGGATATTCTCCAGGCGGCGGACATCGGGATCGCTTCCTTAAAAAATACCGATACCTTCAAGACGGTTCGTCCCAACAAATTATACGAATATATGGCCGCCAGCCTACCCATCGTTTGTTGTATCGACGGCGAGGCCCGCAGGTTCGTGACCGGGCTTGATTCGGGAATTTATGTTCCACCGGAAGACTCCGGGGAACTGGCAACAGGTTTACGCAGACTTGCGGCTAATCCCGAACTTCGTCGCAGGCTGGGGCGTAACGGCCGCGAATTCGTAACCCGGGAAGGCGATCGGAGGGTACTGGCTGTTTTGATGGATCAGGTGTTAAAAAAAGTTATTGATGGGGTAAAATAGCCATATGAGAAGATTTCAGTTAGGAGTTAAATATACCCTCGACTTCGTGTTGGCCTTAGTTTTCCTGATCCCGGTCGGGTTCATCATCCTCGTTCTGGGGTTCATCTTGTACTTGGATTCGCCGGGGCCTGTTTTCTTTTGCCAACTCCGTCCGGGCCGGGGTGGACGGTTGTTCTGTATCTACAAACTCCGGACAATGGTGCCGGGGGACCATATCGCCACCACCCCGCGGAACAGTGACGGTTCCTTGAAATTGACCGCCGATCTCAAGGAATACACCCGGTTCGGTAAGATATTAAGGCGAATTAGTCTGGATGAGTTGCCGCAGATTTTTAATATACTAAAAACTGAGATGAGCTTTGTCGGGCCCCGGCCGGATCTTCCGGAACATCTCGCTTTATATACGGAAACCGAACAAATTAAGCTTGCGGTACGTCCGGGTTTAACCGGACTCGCTCAGGTCAGAGGCAGGAATGAACTACCTTGGAAGGAACGGCTGCAATTGGATGTCCAGTATGTCCAGAAGTATTCTTGGTGGCTTGATCTTAAGATTTTGGCAGCCACTGTAGGCCGGATCTTTTCCGGGCATGGGGTCTACGCTTCAGAGTCAAAATCCCGATAAATGGTACTTTACGGTTTATTTGAAGTTTGGCGGTTAATGAGGTGGTCAGGATGAAGGGTATCGGTTACCCGCTTCATGAATTGGATTGGGATACTCGATTTTTCGGTGCAAAAATGGGCGAGGTTCAACTGGATTTTGCAGGAGCGGACTTCAATTTTTCCGAAATATTGTGGCGGCGCACCCTGGCTAATGCCAGGAAAGAGCATTATCGGTTTTTACTTTGCCAGTTTTGTACCAGCC
>DASVMB010000055.1:0-10450 GCA_036384575.1 Bacillota bacterium | reverse complement strand
CCGGCTATTCATAACAAGGAGGAATGCGGGATGTTGAAAAGACAAGTTGTGATTGGATTAAGCTTCGCTTTATTGGTTTCCGTTTTTTCAGTTGTCGGCCTGGCTCAACCGAAAGTTACAATTTCTGTCGGCGCCTGGCCGCGGGAAAATGAACCGGAACGTTTGGCCACAGCTAAAAAATTCGCCAAGATTATGTTGGAAAAATATAACGTAGAGGTTGTTGGCGATGAATGGCAATACGCCGTCGATTCTTTCATTCCCAAAGCGACAGGCGGCACCCTTCCTACCGTTTACAATACCTGGTTCACCGAACCCCAGAAGATCATCGACAATGGTTATGCGGCCAATATCACGAAACAGATGAAAAAATATGGCCTTGATAAAGCCATCAATCCTCAAATCCTTTCGATCTTGTCAAAGAACAGCAAGATCTATGGTATACCGGATAACGGTTACGTCCAGGGATTGGCTTGTAATGTTAAACTGTTCAAACAAGCCGGGCTCGTGGATGCGGGCGGTGTTCCGAAAGCACCCAAAACATACGAAGAATTAGCCCAAACCGCTAAAATTATTAAGGATAAGACCGGCGCAGCCGGGTTTATCATGGAAACCAGCAACAATTGCGGCGGTTGGCATTTCATGAACATCGCCTGGAGTTTCGGCACTGTTTTTGAGAAGAAGATTAAGGGAAAATGGACCGCCACCTTCAATAACCCCGAAGGCGTAGCGGCACTCCAATACTTAAAAGACTTGAAGTGGAAATATAAGGTTTTACCGGATACAGCCCTGGTGGATTGGGCAGGTGGGCAACAAATCTTTGCGACGAACCAAGGCGCAATGTTCTTCTTTGGCGGCAGCTATCACGGAGGGTTTCAATTCGCCATCGACAATTATAAGATCGGTAAAGATGATATCTCCATGTTTAGCTTGCCGGCCGGACCCAAAGGTCGTTATGCCTTAGTGGGCGGCAATGTTTGGATGTTTGCTCCCAATGCCACCCCGGCGCAGATTGAAGCGGGTATTCATTGGCTTGACTTAAACGGACTTTCGCCAAAGGTAAGCGAGGAGTTTAAGCTTAGTGAGGAAGCCAATTATAAAACCGATAAAGATGCGGGTTATGTCGTTGGAGTCGATGGTTTACCGGTGTGGGTCAATCCCGAGAAAACAAAGATTACCGAAGCTATCCGCCAAAAGTATCTTAATGTGAATCCGGGCCTTTTTGCCGATTACAATAATATGAAGCAAGTCACCCTGAAACCGGAAGAACCGGTTGCCTGCCAGGAGTTGTATAAAGCGCTTGATAAAGCGGTTCAAACGGTTCTTACCGATTCCAATGCGGATGTAAAAGCGGTCCTTGATAAAACTGCGGCTGATTTCCAAAAGGATGTTTTAGATAGGCAATAACCGGGTTGAGTTTAGGGTATTGAGTGCGAATTTGATACAAATGACGGCAAAAAGCCGTCATTTGTATCAATCTAGAAGTTATAAGAAGGTGGTTTTTGATGGGATCCGCATTTCGAAAGACGGTACGCAAAGACATTTTCGCTTGGGCATTAATGCTTCCCAGTTTGTTGATGTTCACGTTCTTTACCTGGCAACCTCTGATCTCCGGTATTGTATTATCTTTTTTCCAGACCAAGGGATACAGGGCGGTCAAATTTATCGGGCTGGGGAATTATCAGGAGATTATCACCAATAGCTCCTTCAAGGCGGCTTTTACAAATTCCGCTTCGTATACATTTTGGTCGCTGCTCATCGGGTTCACGATCCCGATCATTGTAGCGATTTTGCTCAATGAAATCATCCATGGCAATGCCTTTTTTAAATTTGCCTTTTACTTTCCCGGCATGATTCCGGGTGTAGCCACCTATCTCATGTGGGGATTTATGTATAATCCGTCGAAGTGGGGCGTGTTTAACTCGATACTGACCGGTTTGGGCTGGTACCAGTTTGGCTGGTTGAATGTGCCGCAATTTACGATCCCGCTGATTGTGGTGACGATGACGTGGGCTGCCTTTGGCGGAACGGCTTTGATCTATATGGCCAGTTTGCAGGGGATCAATCAAGAATTATATGAGGCGGCGTCGCTAGATGGAGCAGGATTTTTTAGAAAAGTTCGGTACATCACCCTGCCTGCCATGAGCAATATCATCCTTTTGATGCTTATCATGCAAATCATTTCCGTGTTCCAGGTGATGATTCAACCGTTATCCATGACAGGCGGGGGACCAAGTGACGCCTCGCTTTCATTAATGCTCCAATCTTACTTATATGCCTTTAATTATTTTAAAGTCGGGCCTTCGATGGCGGCCGGAGTCATTACTTTCCTCATCTTGCTCATACCGACGGCAGTATATTTTATCATCACCAAAAAAGATCGGGAAAGCGAGGTCTAAAAAATGTCTAGGTTTGCTACGAAGAATACAGGTTTACTGAATTTCATGGATTTAAAAAATAAGCCGGGTAAGATTTTTTACTGGTCCATTTTTGGGTTCATGTGTTTACTGGCAATCATCTGTTTATTTCCTCCGGTATGGCTTTTTTTCTCAAGTATCAAAAACGTCCAGGAATTGTATTCGATCCATCCGACCTTCATACCGAAAACATTCGAATGGAAAAAGATTTTCTTCGTCTGGAATCAGTTGGATTTTTTACGGTACTATGTGAACTCGGTGGAAATGGCTCTCGGGGATATCGTTTTTTCACTGGTATTCAATTCACTATTTGGTTTTGTCTTGTCTCAATTAAAACCTAAAGGAAGTTCCTTTTTAATGGCCTTGTTGCTTTGGACGCTACTGTTACCCAATACAATAAATATTGTCCCGGTTTATTTGAATATCATCAATTTTCCGGTACTGCATATTAACTTCTCCAATACCTTTTTGCCAATGTGGTTTATGTCGGGGGCAAATGCCTTTTTCACTTTGATTTTTAAAAGCTTTTTTGACGGGATACCCCGTTCCTTATCCGAAGCTGCTATGTTAGACGGATGTTCGCCTTTTAAGATTTTCCTAAAAATCTTCCTGCCTCTCAGTAAACCGGTGATGTTTGTGATCGTCATCTTTACTTTGACCGGATCGTGGTCGAATTTCTTCTGGCCGTACCTGGTATTAACGAATAAGGATCTATATACCGTAATGATTCGTATCTTTACGATGACGAACGGCAATCTTTCAGGGTTTTCAGTGGATTATCAAATGATGGCGATCGTTTATACCATGATCCCGCCGATCATTATCTTCTTCTTGCTCCAGAAGTATATCATGCAAGGCGGCCTTACGCTTGGCAGTATCAAAGGGTGAACCCGATATTATAGGGTTTGTGATATCCAATCAATGTTAAATGGCTATGAGTTATGGTGATGGTAAAGCAGGTGAAAATTTTGGAATGGATTGTTCAGGATGACCGATTTCGAATGGATCATGTCGAACAAAACGGCAACAAATATCTTATTGCCAATGGATATATGGGTTACCGGGGAACCTTGGAGGAGTATTCCAAGGATCAGTTAGTAGCCTGTATACTATCGGGTATTTATGACCGGGTCGGCAATGCCTGGCGCGAACCGGTCAATGCTCCGAATGGTTTTTTAGTCCGCTTGATCTGCGATGGAGAGCCATTATCGGTTTTAGATTCAGATGTTAAAAGCCATAGCCAATCGCTGGATATTCAAAACGGTATTCATCATAGGAAAACCACCTTTAGAACCAAGTCAGGAAAGAGAATGACCGTAGCCTCGGATCGTTTTACCAGTCTGGCCAATGTCCATATGATGGCCATGAGATATAGCATTCAATGGGACCATGATAGTGAGATTGAGGTTATCACCGGGATCGACGGCGATATTTGGGACATTAACGGCCCTCATTTAGAGAATCCGTCTTTAACATTTCGGGAACAATACCTTTTATACACGGCATTAACCCATGAATTAGGGCATAAAGTTGTAACTGCCGAAACCATAATCTGTCCTTTCGGCAATCAGGATATTGATATTGCGGCCGGATCGATTTTCCACCGAATTCGTTTTAGAGCTCAAGCTGAAAATGAATATCGCTTCATCAAATATGTAACGGTCTTTACCTCGGTTGATGCCAGCGATCCGGAAAAAGAAGCAACTGACTTGATCAGGAAGATTTCATGCGGTGAATATGATCATCATTTGGCGGACCATATGAAATTATGGCACGGGCGTTGGGACCGTTCCGATGTACAAATCAACGGAGATCCTGATGCCCAACAAGCATTGCGCTACAGTATCTATCAACTCTTAAGCATCGCTCCAACCCATACCGATAAAACCTCTATTCCGGCGCGGGGGTTATCGGGGCAGACTTACAAAGGGGCTGTTTTCTGGGATACGGAAATGTTTATGCTGCCCTTTTTTATTTATACTCAACCGGAGATAGCCAGAAAACTAATGAAATACCGGTATCATGCTCTGGATGGCGCACGCCGGAAAGCAGCCGAGTATGGATTTCGAGGGGCCTTTTACGCTTGGGAAAGTCAGGAAACCGGTGCTGACGCCTGTACTCATTTTAATGTTACGGATGTATTTACCGGTCGGCCGCTGCGGACTTATTTCCGGGACAAGCAAATACATATTAGTGCAGATGTCGCCTACGGCATTTGGCAATACTACGCTTTGACCGGTGACGCCGGCATTTTGCTGGATGGCGGAGCGGAAGTTATTTTGGAATGCGCCCGGTTTTTCTATTCCTATTCTTATTATCAAATGGAGAAACAACGTTATGAAATCCTGGATGTCACCGGTCCGGATGAGTATCATGAAAGAGTGAACAATAATGCCTTTACCAATCAAATGGTCAAGCATACTCTAGATATTGCGCTCAAAGTCGGCGAATTGTTACAAGGCAGTCACCCGGATTTCTATCGGTATCTCCTTGATAAGTTGGATTATCATCAGGATTTTCACAAAATAAAAGAAATGAGCGCCCAACTCTATATTCCGCAACCCGATCAAAATAGTGGGGTGATTGAACAGTTTGATGGCTATCACCACCTGGAGGATATCAGCTTACCGGAATTACGAAAGAGAGTTTTAAATCCCAATGAATATTGGGGTGGCGGTAACGGGATTGCGTCTACCACCAAAATACTGAAGCAAGCAGATACGATTCTAATGCTTCATATCTTTAAAAATGATTACTCCGACGAGATTAAAAAGGCAAATTGGTGTTATTATGAACCTCGTACCGAACATGGCTCCAGCCTAAGTGCATGCGTATATGCTTTAGTCGCTGCGGACTGCGGGGATGCGGAATGGGGTTATCAATATTTTATGAAAACCGCCACCATCGATTTAACCGGTGAATCAAAGCAGTATGTCGGAACACTGTATATTGGCGGAACTCATCCGGCTGCCAATGGGGGAGCATGGATGGCTGCAGTTTTAGGTTTTGCCGGTTTAAATTCGGACGGTGAAACTTTGCGTTTTAACCCATGTTTACCGGCGCAATGGGAATCTATCGCTTTCAAGTTTGAGTGGCAAGGCTGTAAGTTCGGCGTCGTTATTGACCAAGAAGAGCTGCAACTTGAATCGGATCAAGCCAACCCCAAAGAAATGACAATTTGTATTAACGGAGAGATGCTCCTTTGTAAGGCGGGGCAGCAAATAAAAGTACTTTTGACTCGTGGTGGACTTTCCTACGATGAAGCCTAGAGTACCAGAAGGTCTGTCCACTTTCAAACGGAATCGGTGTCCAGTTTCATCCGGAATATGCAGCTCTATTATGTACAAGGTGGCAACGCCGGTTAAGTACGGTTTATGATTACCAAAAAGAAATGAAACCAGCTAAGGGGCTGGTTTATTTTTCACTTCTTCATAACTCTGCTTTTTAAGATGATTTTTTTACGATTGTTTCTTTATGTTATCAATAAACTCCTCAATATCTCTCAACTTAAACCTTACCGTACCTTTTCTTCCTTCACCTAGTTTTAAAGCCTGAATCTTCCCGGCCTTAACCCACCGATTTAAAGTGGCTCTGCTGATCTATCAAATCAACCGCCAGGATGAGATCATCTATAGCGAAGGGTTGATGGACGGGATTGTATTCAGCTATTAGGTGGCTATGGTGGGTAGGGGAGTAGAGAGGATCATGGTGTGAGCGGGTTAAATGATACGAATCCCTTTAGCCATTATTTCCCGGGCATTTGGGTTAGTGAAGTTAAATTCGCTCGGAATAAACGGATGTGGTTCAATCCGGTTGTCCACTAATCTGCGATAACGCATCAAATTCAGAGTATCTTCGAAGATATCGCCGGAAAAATCTGCCGCAATCACCGCAATATCAATATCACTGTCGGAAGTATAATTTCCGCTCACATAGGAGCCATATAAATAGAGACTATGCAAATCATACTTTTGTCGCAAAACTTCCCCATATTTTTTAGCAAGTAGTTTTACTTCTTCTCCAGTATGGATTTCAGCCATAAGCTCATCTCCTTGATTTTGTCGATCATCTGGGAAGTAAATTCTTCCGTACATTTATGATAAAAGTCTTGTTTATAATCAAGAATGCTCCATTGTTTCAAAGTCGCGTTCGGCTGAGTCGCGCCAATAGGCGATTAATTCTTCCTTCGTCATTGTCGGCGGCACCTACCTTAGAATCATCATAATTTATTGTTACTATTTCGGAGAAATAGAATTCTGAAATTAAGCTTTCTGTCTATTTACTTAATTATACCATAACCCTTTTTCCCCTTAAAGCGCGGGAATGATTTGATTCTTTGTTCCCTTAAACCGAAATTCACAACTTTAAACTTTATAAAGGAGACCTCCCCGATGCACAAAAAACCGCCAAAATCCAAGCCGTCTTCACCGACCGGGCGGGTATTGATATTACCTGTTTCACGCAACAAATTAGGGGATAATCTTCGCTGAGCTTTATAGGGGTACCGGTTGAGTAGAGTATTTTTCTTCAAAAAGGGGTTGAAAAATAACCCGGGGTAATGTATAATCATATTGAAATTAAACATAGTTAATAATTAATAACGGAAAGGATATACATCATGGCAATCAAGGTTGCAGGAAAAAAGTAACGAAAAAGAGGAGGAATCATGCTATGGATGCCTTGGAAGTCGCAATGAAAATGGAACAAGACGGAGAAAACTTTTACCGGGAGTTATCCCAAAAAGCCATCAACCCGGGTTTCCGGGAGATATTTAACCAGCTTGCGGATGATGAGGTCGATCATTATCAATTATTTTTGACGATACAACATTCGCCGGAATCATTAATGGAAGCATCGGACGTAAAAAATGCCGCAAACCTATTTAAACAAATGATCGCTCGAGGTGATTTGTCAGATCTGGACTCTACCCAGTTGGAACTGTACCAAAAAGCAATGGATCTTGAGAAGGAAAGCCGAGATTTTTACCTGAAAAAAGCTATGGAAGCTGCTGCACAAAATCAGCGTGAATTGTTTCAAAAGATTGCCGCCGAAGAAGAAAGGCATTATTTCTTACTCCATGATATGTACGAACTGGTTCTGCACCCTCAAACTTGGGTTGAGAACGGCGAATTCGTCCACTTGGAGGAGTATTGACCGGCCGGTGAACCGGCTTAAAACAGCCAGGTAATTTATAACGAATCCCCCAAAGAAGAGGAGTGGTGGTTCATATGGATCTGAAGAAAGTTTTTGAGGAAAGGCGTTCGGTGAATTTCTTCAAGCCGGATTGCCCCATTGAAAAGGATGTCTTGCGAAATATCATTAAGCTTGCCGCACTTACGCCATCGGCGTTTAATTTACAGCCGTGGGAGATTATTGCGGTTCAATCCGCGGCGGCGAAAGAAAAACTTTTTTCGCTCGCCGGTAATCAATTGAAAATCAAAGAGGCACCGGTAACATTGATTATTATCGGGGATTTAGAGGGATATCAACCCGAAAATCCGGCGTGGGATGATCTGGAGGCCATGCTTGGGAGTAAACAGGCGCTCGAGGAGTATCAGAAAGCTGCCCATGCCTTATATGGTTCATCGGAAGACGGAAGAATCAAATTTGCCGAAAGTAATGCGGCGTTACTCGCCATGTCGATTATGTACGCGGCGAAGTATTACGGTTTAGATACTCATCCCATGAGCGGAATTGATTTCGAGGGGATACGGAAGGAGTTTGGCCTGGATGAAAACAAAACGGTTGTAATGTTGATTGCCTTAGGATATTTCGATGACTCGAAGACATTGTATCCAAGGCGAATGCGGAAAGATTACGAGGATATTGTAAAAGAAGTTTAATACGAGGAGGTAGATGAGATGAAAATTCTTTACAAAACGAAAGCGGTTTCTTCCGGCGGGCGTGACGGCAAGGTCCAAATTGAAAACAGTCCTCTGGAATTTGAAATGGCAGTTCCGGCGGAACTCGGAGGTTCCGGCAAAAGCGGCGTGAACCCCGAGCAATTATTCGCCGCAGGCTATGCGGCCTGTTTTGAAAGTTCTCTTTTACATGTGGCCCGCCGCCGGAATTTGACTTTAAACTCAACTTCCGTTGCGGTAGAGGTCGGATTCGGGCCGAACGATAAAGGCGGTTTTCGGATAACCGCGTTCATCACGGCAACGGTTTCGGGGGTTGATCAGGTTACAGCCGATGCCCTGGTTCAAGAAGCGGATCAAGTCTGTGCATACTCCAATGCAATCCGAGGCAATATTGAAACGACTGTCTCCGCCCGGATCGCGTAATCAAAGTGGCAGGTTGTAAATCCTCTGAAAGCTGAATAAATGAGCTTTCAGAGGATACAATAAAAATAACGGGCGGTCACGAATTCGACTTCTGGTTGATACTTATCATATGTTACTTGGAATAAAAACAATATTGGAGGGGTAAAAAATGGCGGTTCAAAATGCAATGACTGCGGATTTCTTACGTTCGGCTTACGGCGGTGAAAGCATGGCCCATATGCGCTATATCGCCTGGGGCAACTTGGCGGAGAAAGAAGGTTTTCCGAATATCGGCAGGTTGTTTAAGGCCGTTTCCTACGCCGAACAGGTCCACGCCAACAATCATTTCCGGGAATTAGGCATCCGGGTGGGCGATCATACCGTAACTGCCGGAGCGGTTTTTGGCATCGGCAGTCTGGTCGATAATCTTCAGGGCGCAATCAACGGCGAGCTTCATGAAGTGGAACAGATGTACCCGGTTTATCTGCAAACAGCGCAATTTCAGGATGAAAAAGGTGCGCAGCGGTCCTTCCATTTTGCGCTGGAGGCCGAAAAAATTCATGCCCGGTTGTTTAAAGAAGCCCAGGAAAAAGCCAAGGAGGGCAAGGACCTGCAACTAAACTCGGTAAACATCTGCCCGATATGCGGCCATACCGTTGTTGACGGCATTCCGGATAATTGTCCGGTCTGCGGGGCCAAGAAAGAGATGTATGTGACTTTTTAGATTCCCTTTTTAAAATGCCTGGGAGCTTGTAAACCGAAGTCGGAGGTGTCAGGGATGGCCATTGAGTGGACGGAAGATTTGGCGGTGGGTGTATTGGAGATTGATAACCAGCATAAAGAGTTGTTTCGAAAAATCGATCAATTGCTGGAAGCTTGCAACCAATGCAGAGGGAAGGAAGTAGTCGGTGAAACCATTCGATTTTTGGGAGATTATGTCATCGAACATTTTGGCAACGAAGAAAGGTATATGAAACAATTCAATTACCCGGAGTCTGCCGGCCATATGGAGCAACACCGGCAATTCATCGACAGTTTCCAGGAGCTCAAAAGGAAGTTTGAAAGCGACGGTCCCGGGACTCATATTGTCATTATGACGAACCGGGCGGTTATAGGATGGCTGAACCATCATATCCGCAATGTTGACAAATTATTGGGAGAGTTTTTGAAGACAAAATTGTGAAGGCGTAAACGCCTTTCTTTTTTTACCGGCTTCATTTCGTACCTAATCAGGCTTGGACTCCTGCGTAGAAGTTGCCGGAAGCTCTACGCCAAAGATGGTTCCTTTGCCCTTTTCACTGGTAACCCGGATCTGACCGCCGTGCTTTCTCACAATTTCCCGGGCGATGGCGAGCCCCAAACCGGCCCCGCCTGCCGCGGAGTTACGTCCTTTGTCAATCCGGTAAAAGCGGTCGAAGATTTTTGCTTGTTCCGTTTCGGTGATGCCGGGGCCACGGTCCTCAACCTCAATGCTGATTGTTGTTTGGGTCGAGGTTACCGCTACCCGAAGGTATTTGCCCTGAGAACCATATTTGAGTGCGTTATCAATCAGGTTACGAAGCACCCGGGAGATTCGGTTGGGATCGACCCTGGCAGAAACCGGCGAATCCGGAATGTCCGCCTGTAAATTGATGTCCTGTTCTTTGATGAATGGCAGGTATTCAATTAAGATCTCGCGGGCCAGTTCAGCCAGATTGGTCTCGGCGAGTTGTAATTGGAAGCCATCCGATTCCATCCGGGAAAACTCCAGTAATTCATCAAGCAGCTTTTCCA
>DASVMB010000054.1:0-4068 GCA_036384575.1 Bacillota bacterium | reverse complement strand
CGCAAATGAAGTTGCAAAGGCTATGGATGATTTGGCCAAGGGTTCCATGGAACAGACGGAACAGATTAATCAGGCGGTTCTTACCGTGAACCGGTTGGCGGAATTGGTCCGGAAAGTCACCGAGGATACGGGGCGGATCACCAAGGCATCCGAGCAGGTTGCAGAGTCCGCCCAGTTGGGTAAGAAGGCTTCAAACGATGTAACCCGGGGGATTAATGAATTGTTCGATTTCACCCGGGAAGTTTCCGGAATGATCAACCGGTTGAATGATGCTTCAGGACAGATTAGTGAGATCACCGCAATGATCGAAAATATCTCCGAACAGACATCGTTACTTGCTTTGAATGCCTCCATCGAAGCGGCGCGGGCCGGAGATTACGGCAAAGGTTTTGGAGTGGTGGCCCGAAAAACCGCCAAATTGGCTGAAGAATCCAAACAGGCCGCCCAGGATATTACCGGCCTCATCGTTCAGATGCGTAATCAGACCGAACATGCGGTGGAGATTATGCAAAAGGGTATTAATCAGGCTCAATCAGGTAAGGAGGCCGTGGATAAGGCCGAACAAACCTTTGGATCTATTTTTGATTCATTATCGGAAAACCTGAATCGCATTCGGGAAGTGGCGACATCCGCCCACCTCATGGGTGAGAGTAACGAGAGCGTGGTCAATGCGATCACCACCATCGCAGCCATTAGTGAAGAGAGTTCCGCCAGCACCGAAGAGGTTTCGGCCTCCACTCAGCAACAAACCGCTTCGATCGAGGAGGTAATCGCGCTGGCAGACAACTTATCGCAGATCGCCGAAGATCTCAAGCGATCGGTCGCTGCGTTCAAGCTTGAAGAGGAAAGTCAAATAGGTTAAGTTCTTGACGAAATCTGCCGAAGATAAAAGTATTATGATCATCGAGGTGTTAGCGATGAAAAATCCATTGAATAAAGTGACGGGACTGTTTCAATCTTCGGTATTCTCAAGGGTGAAGGTATTTTACCAAATTCTCATTGTTATTCTTGTTATGCTCTTTTTTATTGGACTTGAGGGTATCGGCAGTCTACGAACTGTCGACACGATGCATCAAAACACGCAACAGCTGTTTAACCAGAGTGTCAAGGAGATTAACGACGTTCACACGGTTTTGGTGAATATGGAGATCGCCCAGCGCAATTATTTGGAGCAGTTAAAGTATGGCGGCGCCAATTATGCCGGTTCCCAGGTCGATCAGTTACTGACGGATGCACGGAACTTGACCGTGCTGGATGAAATCGCGAAACAAAATGTCCTCAGGGAACTTGAGCAAGCACAGCAGTTAACCCAGGCTGCCCCCAGCGACGCCAATTATCAAGCCCTAAGTCGTTCTTTCTTAATCATGAAATTGGAATTGGAAAAAGTGTATAACGCGGCGTTGACGAACGGGATCAATACGATCCAAGGGAGTAAGGAGTATTCCCGGAGAACCAGGATGAGTCTGATAGTTACCTTAATCTTAAGCTCACTCATTGCGGTTTTGCTTGGCTTGCTCATTGCCAGTTCCATTTCTCGCCCGCTCCGGGGGATGATGAACGCCGCCGAGTCGTTGTCCCACGGTGATCTGACAAAGCAGATCAAGATGACCGGTTGCCTTGAAGTGAACCAGGTTGTTCGGGAGTTGAATTCGGCAATCACCGGTCTGCGGGAGTTAACTTTAAAGGTTAACAACCAGGCGGAAGAGCTGGCGGTCGCCAGTAAAGAATTGAAGGGGAGCTCTTTTGAGACCGGTAGATCCGCGGGTGAAGTAGCGAGGGCCATGGAAGAACTGGCCAAAGGTTCGACGGAACAAGCCGATCAGATCGGCAAGGCCGTGAATACAGTTAATCTTCTGGCTGAAATGGTCCGTAAGGTCAGTATGGACACGGAGAGTATTGCAAACGCTTCCCAACATGTGGCGGATTCGGCTCAAATGGGCAAAAAAGCTACAGGTGACGTGATTCACCAGATGAACGAACTCTACGATTCCACCAAGGAAGCGGCAGGGGTCATCGATGAGCTGAGCCGGGTCTCCGGGGCGATTGGCGAAATAACCTCGATGATTGAGAACATCGCAGGCCAGACTTCATTGTTGGCCTTAAATGCTTCGATCGAAGCGGCCCGGGCCGGAGAGTACGGCAAAGGGTTTGGAGTGGTCGCGCGGAAAACAGCTAAACTTGCGGAGGAATCCAAACAAGCCGCCAAGGATATCTCCGATCTCATCACGCAGATGCATGTACATACCGATCATGCAGTGGAGGCTATGCAAAAGGGAATTTCCCGGGCACAACAGGGTAAAGAATACGTCGACAAGGCTGGCGAAACCTTTGAGACGATTTTTGACGCTTTGATGGATAATCTTAATCATATCAATGAAGTAGCTGATTCGGCACGTCGGATGGCGGAAAGCAACGAGGCAGTGGTTGGAACCATCTCAGCCATTGCGGCCATCAGCGAAGAGAGCATGGCGAGCACCGAGGAAGTTTCGGCAACTGCCCAACAGCAAACCGCATCCGTTGAAGAAGTGACCTCTTTGGCCGATCATTTATCGAGGATTGCCGACAACTTGAAACAATCCGTTTCCGCGTTTAAGTTGGATAGCTCCGACCAACAATTGCCGACCGAATCGAATGATGAAAATGGCAGTATTACCGGGCGGATAGAGGGCGAGATGCTTTCGGATCGCCGGCCGCTGTTTTTGGACGAAAATCCCGAACCCGCTCGTAATGATGGGATTGATGAATTCCACGACTAAATCAGTGTTATCAAGAAAAACTAACAAAATGATGCGAAGTATCCGGCCTCTCTTCTTAGGCCGGTTTTTTTGAATCGAGAGGTTAAAAACTTTAAACCCGCGGCAGAATTCGTCCGATAGGCCCCGCTGGATTGATAATGTCGGAGATCTGGGAGTAGGCAATGGCAAATTCCAGGATTCCATAGTACCCCGGAGTATAGACGTAGGGCTGATAATAGATGACCAATCTATCGGGGGTGAGGTAATAGGTTTCATCGGAGCCGACTCCGGCAAACGGTTTTAGCATGGGAATTTGCCGGGCGCTGATTTGAGCCTGGATGATTTGGTTGATCCGGGCTTGATAATCGGCTCCGGGTCGAAACAACTCATCGAAACGGTAGTTGTATCCGGTTTCGAGATTGAGCGTGACCGAACTGTACTGCGTCACCCCATGGGCGGCCATCTCCGGATAAATGTAATCTTGGAAACGCAGGCTAAGAATTCCGTTTTGATTCAGCATTGTGCTGTAACCACTCTGCGCCTCGATAATGCTTGTGCCCGGATTATAAGTGGGAATGGCTTGATAAGCGGTTGCGCGGATGATCGTATTTACCTTATGCTCCGCAGAGTGGCTGGGAAGGTTAATTACTTTTGGATACGTCGTTCCCGCCTGTACCAGTAATGCCCTTGTGTTTTGGTGAGACGGAGCCATTTTTAGTACCCCCTTTACTTTTTTTGATTCATATAATCTATGGTCCTAAGGCACAGTGTGTGATGGCGTTTCTCGTTTAGAAGCATTTCGAGAAAAGCGGTGTGATGAGTATCGATGTTTGTTCATGCCGCTTTTTTCAAATCACAATTTTTATGCCGGATAGTAACATATTTGGTTTTTATACACCTTAGTGAAGTGCGGAGGTCCCATGAGTATCCTTTATGATGAATCCCAACAAATCTTTCATCTCCAATCTAAGGAAATGAGTTATGTCATCCATGTTCTGAAACCAGGTTATATTACGCATCTTTACTGGGGAAAACGGCTTCGTACGGCAAATTTATTATATCTATTGCAGCTTAGGGAACGTGCTTTCTCACCGACCTTGGACCCGGCGAATCCCGCCTTATCTTTGGATACAATACCGCAAGAATATCCCGCATACGGCAACACTGATTTCCGGGCGCCGGCATTTCAGATTCAGTTTGAAAACGGCTCTACAGTGAGCGATTTGCGGTACCACGGTTATACGATCCATCAGGGTAAACCGGAATTAGAGGGGCTTCCCGCCACATATGTGGAGGATGTTTCAGAGGCAACCACTCTGGATCTGGAACTCCG
>DASVMB010000053.1:0-3006 GCA_036384575.1 Bacillota bacterium | reverse complement strand
TTTCATTACTGGGCTACCCTTTACAAACAAACAGATCGTGGGGATGCTCATCACATTATACTCGCTGGCGAGCGCGGGATTCTCATCCACATTGATCTTACCCGCCTGTAACTTCCCGGCAAGGTCGGTCGCTATCTCCTCTACGATCGGGCCTACCATTCGACACGGTCCGCACCAGGGAGCCCAAAAATCAACCAAAACCGGCTGGTTTGAGTGCAAGACTTGTTCCTGAAAGTTAGATTGATCGAACTCCTTCATCGAAACCTTCCCTTCCCATAACTTCGTTTCCATCCACCGGTCCGAGCAAATATATCATTCCACATTATGAACTTTTAATAAGTTGGTCGAACCCGGAGTCCCGGTCTTCACACCGGCAGTGATGACAATCAGGTCATCCTTTTGAATCAACCCGGATTTCTTGGCCGCAGTGACGCTGACATCCAACATGCTGTCGATATCGTAATACAGGGAGACTACAATAGGATAAACCCCCCACGAAATCGTTAACTTATTAGCGACCCGCTCCGAAGGAGTAGCAGCCAAAATTGGGACACGGGGGCGGTATTTGGACACCATCCGTGCCGTGCTCCCGGAATGAGTGGAACTGATAATCGCTTTGGCCGATAGATCCAAGGCAGTCTGGCATGTGGCATGACTGATGGCATCGGCTACAGTGGGTGACTCATTCACCCGTTTTTTGGCAAGGATCTCGTGATACTTCAGCGAACCCTCGATCTTTTCCGCCACTCGGGTCATGATCTCGACTGCAGCCACAGGATATTTGCCCACCGCAGTCTCCGCCGAGAGCATAATAGCATCGGTACCATCGGTAATGGCATGTGCAATATCGGTGATCTCCGCCCGGGTCGGCCGGGGATTGCGAACCATCGACTCCAGCATCTCAGTGGCTGTAATTACCGGTTTCCCGGCCAAATTGCATCTTTGAATCAGATATTTCTGAATCAGGGGAACTTCCTCCAGGGGAACTTCCACTCCCAGATCACCCCGGGCTACCATAATACCATCGCAAACTTTGATCAACTCATCGACATTGTGTAACCCTTCTTCATTCTCGATCTTGGCGATTAATAGTTGATCTCCGCCCAAGTCTTGGAGAAGTTTACGAATCTCTACGATATGTTCGGCTTTCCTGGCGAAGGAAACGGCGATAAAGTCAATCTTTTGCTCGACGAGAAAGGCGATATCACGTCGGTCCTTATCCATCAAGGCTGGCAAATTTACAGATACTCCGGGAAGGGTAACACCTTTGCGCGAAGTCAATTCTCCGCCGCTCGTTACCTCGCACTCCACATCGTTGGATCCGATCTGAACCGCCTGAAGCTCGATCATCCCATCCGCCAGAAAGATTTTGCTTCCCGGGTGCAGGTCCTGGAGAAGTGAAGGATAATCAACGTAAATATAACCCGGGGTTTGTTCCTTTCCCTGGTCGATACTCAGCCGGATTCGAGAACCATCGGAAAGAATCAAAGGTTCTTCACTGAGAATCCCGGTGCGGATCTTCGGTCCGCGGATATCCGCCAAAATCCCCACCGGTTTACCTAACGAACTGGCTACATCCCGGACCAACTTAATCCGGGCCCCATGTTCCTCGTAAGTCCCATGAGAAAAATTTAGGCGGGCGATGTTCATCCCGGCATTGATCATTTTTTCCAGCACCGCATGGTCCGAACTGGACGGTCCCAATGTACAGATGACCTTTGTTTTTTTCATGATCCCACTCCCGAGAAAACGAGGCAGCAAATATAACGTTCACGTGCAATCAATCATACGATAATTCTCTTGCCGCACACGTCGATTCCATGGTTCTATCTGCATTATATATAGGATAACCGATATTATACCAATTTGATACAAAAAATCATATGTTGGCCATTACATTGACCAATTCGAGCTCATCGGGATCAACAGTTTTTTTGGTTTTGATCGCAGTGTCCAGATCATATACCTGAATCCGGTTTTGGGTGAAGCCAACCATCTTTTCGGTCTCACCGGCAAGTATCAGTTCCACCGCCTCGGCGCCCATCAAGGTGCCAAGTTTACGGTCGAAATACGATGGCGTACCGCCCCGTTGCAAATGACCCAAAATCGTGACACGAGTATCGGCTCCGGTCCGCAATGAAAGGTAATTTCCCACCTTAAAGGCGCTGGAGTGATCAAGACTGGTTGGATCCCCGAAAAGACCCTCAGCCACCAGGATAATGCTATGAACCTTGCCCCGAACGTTATTCTGAATGATCTGGGACGATAACTCCTCCAGGTTGTAAGGCACCTCCGGGATTAAAACCGCTTCGGCACCGCCGGCCAAGCCTGCTGCCACCGCAATAAATCCGGCATTTTTTCCCATAACCTCGATCACACAAACCCGATTATGAGAGGAAGCCGTATCACGAATCTTGTTCATGGCGTCGAGCACGGTATTTACTGCTGTGTCAAAACCGATGGAATAATCGGTACATCCGATGTCATTATCGATCGTACCGGGAATCCCCACGGTTTGAAAACCCATTTTATTGAGAACTTGTGCGCCATGGAAGGAACCATCGCCACCGATGATGACCAGGCCGTTTAATCCCAGATTCTCCAATTGCTGTTTCGCCTTGGCCTGACCCTCGGGAGTTTTAAATTCCAGGCAACGCGCAGACTGCAAGATCGTACCGCCGCGTTGCAAAATATCGGCTACGGATAACGAATCCATGGGGATAATTTCCCCACTTAAGATACCGCTGAAACCTTTCTTAATCCCGTACATCTCACAGCCGTGATACAAGCCAGTTCGTACAATGGAACGAATTGCGGCATTCATCCCGGGAGCATCGCCGCCGCTCGTCAAAACACCGATTCTCATCATTCCGCCTCCATATTTTCGCTGATAAATTATTTATGATAATGAAAACTCTTATTTTGATATAAGATATGAAAGATACTTGTTTTAAATCCCGTCTCTCCGTCAGGATTCCTCATACTCACCGAAACAGCGAAATCGTT
>DASVMB010000052.1:0-6372 GCA_036384575.1 Bacillota bacterium | reverse complement strand
TTTTCCTAAGGATACTTTCCGAATACATCCAGCTGTTCCAATTGGTTCGGATACCGTCCATTATTGTAACCATACTGATTATGCTGCCGACGCTCTTTTTAACCCGTAAAGGGTACTGGGCAATCGGCCGTTTTTCCTATTTTCTCGTGGTGATTTTAGGAGCGTTTGTACTCTTAGGGTTGAAGGCCGGCGCCGATATACGGTTAAGTTTTTTGCAACCGGTGGGTAGCGCGGGGTGGCCGAAATTACTGAAGACGATACCGACTATATTTTTTGCTTTTATCGGATTTGAATTAAGTGCCTTCATTTACAAAGATGTAAAGGAACGGAGACAGGCAACGTTTTGGGCATTAAGTGCAACGATCATAACTTTACTTTTTTTGGAACTGGTCTGTCTTTGCACGACCGGGGTTTTCGGAGAGACGATGCTGAAGCAGATGGTCGCGCCACTCTTTAATCTCTCCCAATTTGTCAGATTCCCTTTCTTTGAACGGATGGATCTATTCTTTTTTATTTTATGGTTTCCCTTGCTGGAAACCACTTTCCGGGTTTACTTCGCCACAGCCTATACTGGAATCTATAAGTTGACCCGCTTGAATGATTCTCTTCTTTATTATGCCTTGTTCAGTTTGATTGTTTTCGGCTTAAGCCTGCTACCAACCGACCTTAACCAGATGATGCAGCTGGGGATGGTGGTGAATCTCGCCGGGACGGCCGTCATTTTATATCTCGTGTTTTGTTGGGGATTCTCCTTACTGCGCCGGCAGGGCGGCACAAATAAATGAAACATTTACAGCGGGTAGTTTTAGGGATTATCCTAATTTCGCTAAGCGGATGCTGGGGACAGGTCGACATCGAAAAAGTCGGACCAATCCTGCAACTGGGAGTAGAAGCCGCACCTAAGGGGCGGATTATAGTTACCCATAGTTTTCCGGTATTTGGGGCAGCCAGTAAAAAACAAGATGAACTGGTATCCATGCAGACGGATAATCTCCGGGAATCCCGCGAGATCTGGCGAAGAATTTCACCCCAAATTCCCCAAGGCGGGAAAGTGCAGCAATATCTGTTTGCAGCGGATTTTGCCCGGCAAGGGATCACGCCTTGGATGGAAGTTTTTCAGAGAGATCCGATTAATCCCCCCCTCATTTCGGTCGTGATTGTGGACGGCAGCCCGAAAGAACTGATGGAGAAAGCGGCAAATTTTAAAGATAAGCCCCGTACCGCGCTTTATATTACGCAATTGTTGGATAATAACAACAATCAGTATGCGGCGGTCGATGACATTTTTCGATTTACCATAGCTTATTTTGCGCCGGGACTGGATCCGGTCGCCCCGATCATCAAATTGGAACCCAAGGATATCCGGCTGACCGGCACCGCTTTGTTTCACGGGGATCGAATGGTCGGTTCGATTAATATCGACCAGACCATCATGCTTTTAGCATTAATGGGGCGGCTACGGGAAGCCGAATATATCTTCCGTCATCCGGCCCCATTGCCTGGAATGGGGCCCGGCAAACCGGCCGCCGCGGCGCGGCTCACCGTCGCCAAACGCAAAATCGAAATACGGCTGATTCACGGGCGTCCGGTGGTGGAGGTTAATCTGCTTTTCTCGGGTGTTTTGGACGAATATCGTTGGGATCAGATGGATCGCTCCGGAGCTCAACATAAATTGGAACAAAGTTTTGCGAAAGAGTTAACCGGGCTCTGTAACCACCTAATCGGCCGTTTACAGCAGGTGGGGAGCGACCCGATAGGCATCGGTGATCGGATCCGCGCTAAATTTTACCGGTATTGGCTGCGGAATAAGCCGGGGCAGATTTATCAGGCAACCCAGTTTAAAGTTAAGGTCAAAATGCACCTTACCAAATATGGGGCGATTAAATAATCCCAACACACCAAGTAGTAATTTATGCAAATATAATTTACAGGAGAAGATCAAGTACGTCTTTTCACATCAAAAATAGAAAAACATTTTCTCTACATTTTTATCCAAATTAAATTCGAGATCCGCTAATGAAATGGCGCTATAGTCCTGAGTGCGCATAAAAGGATTATACCGTAACGCCTTTGCTGGTATCCATCCCAGCATGGCGTACGCGTGCCAAGTGCCTTGACTGACCAAAGTCTCTTGGATAGCTGCCAAACGCGTCCCCATATTACAGAGATAAAAACGGCAGTTAAACGGCCGTTTCTCATAAATACCACAGAGGTTTCCCTGCAGATACCGGCAGCCGCCGTCGTCCCGCCTGGGTAAAGCCAATGGTTCCGCCTGGTTGACATCATATAAGAATGTGGCTTCCGGTTCACTGATCCCAAATTGAGCCATGGTCTCCCGGATATCTTTGGACCGTTGCCGTATGTCGGGATGCCTTGGCAGCACCAGTTGGTTGCGGAGCGGTTCGTCACCTCGCCCCGGTTGGTAACCGAAGGCAGCCAAATCCATTCCCAACACCGGAATAAGATCATGGCAGCAGATCCCGCAACCACAGCAGTTCCGCGTTTTCAATCCTTGGGACTGGAGATGATGCAGGCGAAAGGAATCGACTGCCTTCGCCAAATCATCAATCGTAACATCATCTGTATACTCATCCAGTTCGATCTGATCACCCATCACCGATAGCTTAATCACGATATTCATCTCCGCCGCGGGTATGTGTACGCACGCGTGCATACAACAATATCTTTTCCCTGTATTAGGCGGAATTATAGTCCATTTTGGGACAATAGTCCACTTAGAAGTGAAAATGTTCAAGGTTTCGTAACAGTACCTGGATATACTGCAATTCTCCTTGAGCTAAATGATTAGCCATGTAATGTCTTAACTGCTCGCGCTGGCATAACGTGCCAGTCCCTTTCTCCATACAAATTGACTTATGTATGTAAAAACCCCGCATACGGCGATGGTCATCAACCAACCTTTCATATCCAAAAGCCCGGTGAAGAACTGCGTAGGGATGGTAGCCATCAGCCCGTACGGCAAGATGATATAAAACACCAATTTCGTGAAGCCTTTAAAAACCACTCCCGGAATGCGGAAACTGAAATATACCATCTCGTTTTCAAACTCTTGCAAAGAATTGATACTGGTAAACCAAAAAGCGGCGGACCGAACGAGCACCATCAAGTCATACATCAAGATCAACATCATGATAAGTAGTGCCAGATACCCGATGATCTTCGGCAGGCTTAGAGTGATTCCCAGATTCACGACGCTATAGCCTATCATCATCATTCCCGGGATCGTAAGCAGCAGTGATCCAAAGTCCATATTTTCAAAAGAGACCAGAAAAAGCGGATTAACCGGTTTGGTGAGATAGATATCCAGTTTACCGGATTGCACCTTTTCAGGAATCCCAATCACCCCAAAGAAGTACGTTGCCATATAAAGACTGTCGATAATGGTGAAAGTACCGACGAAAAAGATCATCTGATACCTGTTCCAGCCGTTGATAGTGTCTACTTGCAGAAAAATGGCGGAGAAGACGGCTATCTGTATCAAGAAAACGGTCAGATCCACAAAGAAAGCAGCCCAAAAATTAAAGCCATATACCATTTGGCGGCTTAATTTGAACTTCAATAGCATGCCGCAGAACTTGAAATAGCGCAGCAACTTCATGCCCCCACCCCCTCGTACCTTCGCCGCAGCATTCCGTACCCCACGGATATAACCGCCAACATCAACCCGTTCCACAAGATCATTATCAGAATAGCGGCAGGAATCTGTCCGGTTTGATCGTTCAAAAACAACATGGTCGGATAGTAATACACGTAATAAAAGGGGAAGAGCCTCATCCCTTCCTGCAGCCAACCGGGCAGGATGGCGAGAGGAATCAACGCGCCGGTTAAAAACTCCAAAATAGTCCCTTTGATCATGTTTAACGCTCCGACATCAATGAATTTAAAGCTCAAAACCGCGATAAAGTAACTTAATAGAATCATGAAGTTCAACCCCAATAGCCAAATCAAAACGGCGTTCAAACAGATCACCGGACTTACCCGGATCAAAAAATAGTGACGAAAGATGAATCCATACCCAATGGTAGCCAAGAGATTAATCCCGAAAACAAAAGCAGTCTTGGAAAGAGCCGAGGCCACAAAGTATCCCAGCGGCCTGACCGGCCTGACCAAATATTTACTGAATTGCCCTTCCCGTATCTCTGCGGACAATTGCCAGACAATCCCGTCCGTCAGATCGAGCCTTCTGAAGAACGACATGATGATGTAGTAGGTCATCATGGCCGCGAATGAAAAACCGGCGATGGTATCCTTCCCTCGAAACATGACACTCCATAAGATAAAGGCCAATAATATCCGGGCGAACGAGAACAGCACCCCGGTGATGACATCAAAGCGATAAGCGATCTGCAATTTAAACGTGATTTTGGCGATTTCCAAATATTTTCTCATCTTCATTACCTCACCTCGGCGGTATATATCTTCTCAACCACGCCGCCGAGATCTTCATCCTCGATCCGGATATCCTCAACTTCCTGATTTGCCATGATGTGATAAAGGACCGCCTTGGCCTCTTCCTTTGGAACCTTAAAAACCGCTTTATAAGGCCCTTTTTCAAGCCATTCCACCGGCATTTCAATGTTCAAGTCCGCCGCAGTCTCAAATGAGATTGAAATAATGCGGTAATTGCGATATTTATCAAGGAGCGCCGCCAGATCCCCATCATAAATTTTGATCCCGTTTCTGACCACAATGGTTCGCTTGCACAGATGCTTGATATCCTCCATATAGTGGCTGGTGAGAATGATGGTTACGCCCTTGGCTTCATTGATCTCCTTTAAAAATTGGCGGATCTGTTTCTGAGCCACCGCATCCATCCCGATGGTGGGTTCATCCAGAAACAGGACCCGGGGGTTATGTAATAATGCCAAAACCAGCTCCATCTTCATTCTTTCACCCAGGGAGAGATTCCGCACCGGGATCTTGACTAGCCCGCTGATTCCCAACAACTCGCTAAAAAAACCGAGACTTTGGCGATACTCCGGATCGGGAATCCCGTATAACGCTTTGTTCAATAGAAAAGAATCCTCTGCCGGCAGATCCCACCACAACTGGCTTTTTTGCCCCATCACCACCGCAAAATTCTTTTTGAAGTCATCCTTCAATTGGTAAGGAGTGAAACCAAAGACTGTCACTTCTCCTTCCGTTGGGTGAATGATTCCGGTGAGCATTTTGATGAGCGTAGTCTTCCCCGCGCCGTTCGGGCCGATCAGCCCCACAAACTCACCTTTATCGATGCTCAAGTCAAATTTGCGTATCGCCGTCTTTTCAACGGTTTGCCTGCGAATCAAAGACTGAATGCTTCCCTTGAAACCGGCTTCTTTTTGGAAAGTGCGATAAACCTTGGTTAGGTCGTGGGTGACAATTTGATCCGTTATCTTTTGAACATCATTCATCACGATATGCTCCTTTGTGCAAATCTTTTTGAAACTTAGCTATTTGTTTGCCCCATTCTTTTTGCATTTGTCTCACTTGGCCATCTTTCTTAGCTTCCAGATACGCCAATTCCCGCTGCAGTTTTTGCCAGCTTTCCCAGCGTTTCGGGTCCAGTTCGCCGCTTTGCAATGCTTCTCTGATCGCGCAACCCGGTTCATTGCCATGCCCGCAATCACTGAAACGGCAGGCTGCGATCAGTTGCTCAATATCGCCGAACATGACCTCCATGCCTGCATCCGCCTCCCAAAGCGCCAGAGTCCTCATACCAGGGGTATCTAGGATCAACCCTCCTTCAGGTAAGAGTACAATCTCGCGATGAGTGGTAGTATGTCTGCCCCGATTATCGTTTTCCCGGATTGCCTGAGTTTTCAAAACCTCCTGTCCGGCCAGGGTATTGACTAGCGTGGACTTTCCAATACCGGACGAACCCAAAAGGGCGATGGTCTTTCCTGGCTTAAGATGGTGGCGCAATTCAACCATACCTTTGCCAGTAACAGCACTAATCGCGTGTACCTCGACTCCCGGGGCTATCTCGTATACTTGACTGACTTTTGCAGCCACATCCTCACAGCAGTCAGCTTTGGTAAGCACAATGACCGGAATCGCCCCGCTTTCCCAGGCGGCTATGAGATACCTTTCAAGCCGCCGCAGATTGAAATCCCGGTTTAGTGATTGCATCAGAAAAACGATATCCACATTGGCCGCAACGATCTGTTCCTTCACTTCAATCCCGGCCGCAGCCCTCGAAAATTTGGTTTGCCGCTCAAGAACCTTCCGAATTTGCACTGTATCAAAGGAATGCTCCAAAACCACCCAATCGCCTACGGCCAACTGTTCTACTCCAAAATTCTCACGAACCGGCCTTTCGGCCAGAACCTCACCGTTTTCAACCGTTACACGTAGTTTCTGTCCATAATC
>DASVMB010000051.1:0-2722 GCA_036384575.1 Bacillota bacterium | reverse complement strand
GAATTGTTATTGGGACATAAAATAACCAAGATTGTTTCGGATTTACTCAATTTTGAGGATCGAACGGTGTTACCCTACGATGAATTATTATGGGCCAGAGAACCTGTAGGAGATCCAATGCTTGCAGCTGCGGGTTTGGCTGTGACCAGCGACGGTTTTTTAGAGGTTACGTCCACCCTGCAATCCGTGACTGCGCCGTTCATCTTCGGGAGCGGGTTGGGAGTGACCGCGGGAGCCGGCCGGGGTGCGGGAATAGCCGCGGTGGTTTCAAGGGAACGTGCCCGATTATTATATGAGAATATGGAACGGTGGTTGAACGAAGCACCGTTAAAGACCGTAAAATCTTCGGGGCAAGCCGCATCGGAGATCATTCCCTTGGGTGGCGGTGAAGGCATCCTCCAAACACCCGAGTTTGTAACCCGGGGCAGTATCCCCTGGAAATGGAAGCAGCGGATGGAACAAAAAAATTTGAAGCGGCTCAGGCCCTGAAATTTCTTCTTTTACGGTTCAACAACCGGTTGCTGATACTGATCCGGCTTTCCATCCAATGGATTTTCAGATACTCCATCCAACCGGGGCTTGGCCGGCCAATCATCCAAAACACCACCATCGCCGCTATCCGGATCAGGGCGGCCAGTATAAAAGGGAACCAGAGGTTGTTTCCGAGAACTAAAGCCGTTCCCAATAGTGGCGCAATAAACGAGGAGAGGTTGGCGTTCAGGTTGAAATATGCAATGGTGTTGCTCCGTTCCTGCGGAGGAGAGATCTCTAAAAGCAGGTTGAAGATGATCAGTCCAAATCCGGCGGTAAAGGCGCCATTGAGTAAATTCATGAGTATAAGAAACCAAAGTTGCCTATCGACCAGATATGCCGCGGAAAATACCACCAAACCCACGATGACGCCGATCATTGTTTTCAGATTGCCAATTCGGTCGGAAAGTCGCCCCCAGATTACGTAAGTCGCCACAGAAGCCAGAGAACTGACGGTGGCGAGCAGTCCGATGACGGTATTATCCAGTTTGAGGATTCGTACGTGATAGATGGTGAGAATCGGTCCGATCATATTAATTCCCAAGTGAACCAGGAAGGTGGCCAGATAGAACCGGGTAAGATCATGGGACGCATAATGGATCGGTTGCAGTTGTGCCGGTTCTCCACCGTTTCCTCTGGGAGTAGCCGAAACTGTCTCAAGTTCCTGCTCGGCATCGTACTCCACGGTAAAGGCCAGTAAGGCCAGAGAACACAGTACCCCCCCGAAAGCGATGATGAATATATAGGTAAAATTAATGGGAAACGGGTAATGGTCAAGCATCAAGCCGCCGAATAGGGTGGCGATCATGGATATCGCCACGGACAGCGTATTTCGCAAGCCAAAGAACCGGCCCCGTCGTGAACGAGGGATCAGCCGGCCGATCATTGAGGTCCAGGCGAGGTTGGAGTAAGTCCCCGGTATGGTGGCCAGACCGAAGAGCAAAATGAAAACCAGCGGCCGCAGACTTGGCCAGACAACCACGAATGGAATTAACCCGTATATCAAGTAAAACAAACGATTAATTGCGCTGCTTGCCAGAACCACCGGTAGGTAGTGTTCATTCCGGGCCGAGATATAGCGGGTGGCGGGCAAGACACAAAGGGCAGTTACCAATGGCGGTAGTGCGTTTAGCCACGCCACCTGGAAATTGGTTCCACCCAGCCCCAGGAGATAAACTCCCTGGAAAGGAGTGACGAGCCCGGTCATAATCATAAAAAACATGGCATCACCGATGCTTAAGCAAGCATTTCGGCGGTATAACCGTTCTTTATCGGCAGTGGCGGCTTTTGGTATTTTCATCGAACCGAAGCTCCCGTTTCGGATATTTTAAACGCGTTTGTCATTGCCGGTATTTCTATTATCATTGTCTGACGATTTCATCAAAAAAGCAAGTGTTTTGTCACCTACTTATAGGGGATTTTTTCGGCAATGATCTTTCGTTTGCTTACGGAAGTTCATTTGCCTTCCCAATAAAGAAAATAATTGACACCAAAAAAAATTAAACGTAAAATTAGAATAGGTTAGGATTGGCAGAAAGGGGGAATCCCGGTGTTTCCCGAGGAACGACGCCATATCATTACAGAGATCCTTCGCAAACAAGGCCGTTGCCGGGTAGATGATTTAGCCGGTAAACTCCAGGTTTCTGAAGTTACCGTCAGGCAAGATTTAGATATATTGGAAAGAGAAGGAATGCTGCGGCGAACTCATGGCGGGGCAATCTTAAACCCACAAAGCAGTTTCGAGCGCTCTTTTCAACTGGAGGCAACTTCCTTCGCACGCGAGAAAGAACGGATCGGTCAAGCAGCCGCAGCTTTAGTCGAAGACGGAGCGACGATCATTTTGGACGTGGGGACCACTGTTACCCAATTAGCCCGTAACCTTACCGAACGGAAGGATCTTACTGTTTTTACCAATGCGCTAAATATCGCCATGCTGCTGGAAGACGCCCCGGGTGTGGAGCTGATAGTAACCGGTGGAACTCTCCGCCGTCAACAGCACTCCCTGGTCAACCCTTTTGGCAGCTTGATTACGGAACGAATCAACGCCGATATGGTTTTCATCGGCTGTAACGGGATTGATGCCGAACATGGCCTTACCAACGTCAACTTAGCAGAAGCCGAGATGAAAACCTTGTTTATCAAGGCGGCTCGACACCGGGTGGTACTCGCGGATTCAAGCAAGGTAGGAAAT
>DASVMB010000050.1:0-8575 GCA_036384575.1 Bacillota bacterium | reverse complement strand
CAGATTAACCCGCATTTTCTCTACAATACATTGGAATCTATCTCCTGGATGATCGCCAAGGACAAGCGTGAGGTTGCCGTAGGTTTGATTGAATCGCTGGCTAATTTTTTCCGTTTGGGTTTAAGCGGCGGGCGGGATATTGTCACGGTTCGGGAGGAACTCGAGCATGTGGAGAGTTACTTGAAGATTCAACAGGTGCGGTATCAGGACCGGCTTGACTATATCATTGATGTGGATGATGAGGTCAAACCGGAACGAATTGTTAAGATTACCTTACAGCCATTGGTTGAAAATGCGATTTATCACGGGGTTAAACCCAAAAAAGATGGTCCGGGCCGGATTTATATCTCCGGTAGCAGGGAAGGGGATATTATCCGGTTGGCGGTGGTCGACAACGGCGTGGGGATGAGCCGGGCGAGCCTGGCCAAACTGCAAGAGGCGTTGACTGAGGCGCGATTGAACCCGGAGACTTCGGGCAAGGGATATAGTGTCGGGAATATCAATTCCCGGATTAGGCTTTATTTTGGCAAGGAGTATGGGCTGCATTATTCCAGCGAGGAAGGGGTCGGCACCCGGGTGGAAGTGATCCTCCCGGTGAATTGGACTCCAGCCAGTCCGGGGGAGGAGGATGGGCGGATCGAGTAGCGCCGCGCGACGGGCAAAATGAGTCGTTTGGACTATCTTGCGACCGAAACCGTTTGCCGATATATTATGTAATAGATGACAAAAGTTTGAATTGCGAAGGCCGGGGTATAAAATGTTCGGATTTTTCTTCACCCTTTACCCTTCACATTTCACAATTTACACATGGAGGTCGATAAACATGGATGTTCGATTGACTACCAGTCTGGAGGTATCGTATCGTGTAACCCTGGAGAAAAACGATACGGCCAAAAAGGAAACGACCCAACCCGATCAACAAACGGATACGAAAACCGATTCCTATCAGCATACTACTTCGGAGAAAAAGGTGACTTATGATCAGCCCGGAGTCAAGCCGGATTGGAAAACCATCCAGAAGCTGATTGATGAGAGTGACAGGGCCAATTCCAAATTGGAACAAATCGTTACCGAGTTGTTGCGGCGGCAGGGGCTGAAATTTAAGGACATCTATGATATACAGGCTCAACAATTGCAAGGCGTCGAGATCGACGAAACCGCCCAAAAGGAAGCCCAGGCCATGTTGGAGGAGGGCGGGGAGCTCAGCGCCGCCAAGGTTAGCGACAGAATCGTCGAGTTCGCCAAGGCGATTTCCGGGGGAGATAAATCGAAACTGGATCAGCTGAAGAAGGCCATCGATGACGGGTTCGCGGCGGCCCAGGGAGTACTGGGCCGGGAACTTCCGGAGATTTCAAAGCAAACCTATGAGATGGTCATGACGAAGTTGGATGACTGGGCTAAGGAAGATGGAACCTCAGATAAGCAGGAAACCCCGGATGAAAACCACGGCCAGAATGGGGCCGTCGCCGGTTCCGATTAAGTTTGTTTTCTGTTTTAGAGATGTTGATCAAGTATGAAGGACAAATGCGGTATTTTTAAAGCCCCCAAAGATGTGACACGTCAAGAATGACGTAATGTCGTTTGCGATGTTCCGGCTCCGGGGGCTTTAAAAGTTTGAATTAAGCCTATGAAGTTAAAGCCTTTAGATTTTGTTTCACACTTCAAACTTCACACTTTGTTTATTACTCCTTGAACAACTTCGAATATTCCCCGTACCCTTCTTTTTCCAAGTCTTCCCGGGAGATGAATCTCAGCGCCGCGGAGTTGATACAGTAGCGCAGGCCGGTATCGGTGGGGCCGTCGTCAAAAACGTGGCCGAGATGGGAATCACTCGCGCGGCTGCGGACCTCGGTCCGGATCATCCCGTGGCTCCGGTCTATTTTCTCTGCTAAGCTTTGACCCTCAATGGGTTGAGTAAAACTTGGCCAACCGCAGCCGGAGTCGAATTTTTCCCGGGAGGAAAAGAGCGGCTCCCCGGAGTTGATATCCACATAAATCCCCTCGCGGTGATTGTCCCAGTATTCGTTATGAAAAGGAGGCTCGGTGGCATTTTCCCGGGTAACTTGGTACTGAAGGGGGGTCAATACCGTGCGAGGATGCGGCTCTCTTAGTTCCATCGAGTTGGTAGAAGCATCCCTGGTTTCATTTGGTTCTTGCATCTCCCGGACGAAGTCTTTCTCCCAAGTCCGCTCCAGGTAGGCGGACCGCCCCGAACCCTGACGGTAACGCCCGTAATGGGAGGGGTTCTTACAGTAAAAGTCCTGATGATATTCTTCGGCGGGGTAAAATTCTCCGGCCGGGAGAATCCGGGTGGCGATGGGTTCCCTAAACCTGCCGGAGGCTTCCAGCTTTGCTTTGGAGCTTTCGGCCAGTTGCTTTTGCTCAGCGTCGTGATAAAAGATGGCGCTGCAGTATTGCGTCCCCCTATCCACGAACTGCCCTTCGGGATCGGTGGGATCGATCTGCCGCCAGAAAACGTCAAGCAGCTCGGAGTAGCTGGCTTTTGAAGGGTCGTACTCGATTCTCACCGCCTCGTAATGGCCGGTCTCTCCGGAACAGACCTCCTCATAAGTGGGATTTGGCTTTTTTCCCCCGGTATAGCCGCTGGTGACCCCGATGACTCCGTCCAGGGTTTTAAAGGGGGATACCATGCACCAAAAACAGCCCCCGGCAAATGTGGCTTGGCGATGACCTTTTTCAGTTGATTCCATAAAAGTCTCCTGTGGTGAATGTTAAAATCACTCAAGTAGTTGGGAGTTGATGAGTGCGGGCATTGTTAATATGCCTGGATAGAGTATGGTTTAGTCTTAGGCTGATTACCTTATCTTTAAATTAGAGTTGTAATACAAATATCCAAACAAATTATACACCAATAATCTCGGGGAATTCGTATTTTTATAGTCATTAATGTTACTTATGGGTAATGAATAGCTGGAAAGGGGATAGGCCTAAATCAAATTATCGAACTGCACCTTATCGCGGTATTCAAGCGGAGCCAGACCGGTCTGTTTCTTGAAGACGATCCCGAAGTAATGATAGTCGTTAAAACCCACCTGTTCCGCGATCTCGTAGATCTTCAGCTGGGTTTCCTTGAGTAATTTTTTGGCGGCGCGGATCCGGATCTTGTTGAGATATTCGATTACTGTGCTTCCGGTGCTTTCCTTGAAAAGATGGCTCAGATAGCAGGAGCTCACATAGACATTCTCTGCCACCAGGGCTAAATTGAGCTCCGGGTCTTGATAATTGTTCTCAATGAAAAGCTTCGCCTTGGCCACGAAGTTCTTACTCACATCCTGCTTATGGCGGAGGATATTGGTGATGGCGTCTCGGGACAAATCCTTCAACCAGCGCTCAATATCGTCCAACGTTTCCAGGACGTTGATCTCCTGAAACGGATCATAGGCCGGGCCGAAGACGGTGTCGAGGGAGATGTTGAACTCAAACAGTGCCCGGGTCATTTGATTCACCAGACTGAGCACGGTTAAGTGCAGGAAACTCTTGGATGCGTATTCCTGAGATTTAAAAGAGGCGATGAGCTGATCGATAAAACTCAGGGTCTTCTCCAGGTTCCCCTCCCGCAGCATGGTTAGGAAACCATCATAATCAGGATGGTAAACCAGATGGCCGACGCTGGTCTTCTCCAGGTCGTGATAGGGGATGATTGCCCTTCGTCCGGCCCAGAGCTTGAATTCTAAGGCCAGTAACGCCTCGCGATACGAGATGTTTAGCGAACCGAAACCCGGATATAAACGGCCCAGGCCGGCGGAGAACGTCAATCCGTCCATGGTCTCCACGCTATCCTGGGCTTTTTGGAGACCTTTGAAAACCCCATCCTGTCCACTTACAGATTCGATTCCGTAGACAAACACCAATTCCCCGGGTTTGTTTTGAAACCCGTATAAAAAAACCGTCGCCTCTTTGAGCTGGTTCTGAATGAGGTTCAGCAGATGGGCCCGGCTCAATTGAAAATCCGCTTCCTTAAGCGTCCCGGCCAAGGAGGCGTAATCGTCGATATGAACACTGATCACGTTATAAAGCGCCTCGGGCGGGTCAAGCTCTAAGAAGTCCAGCTGCTGCTCGGAGAGTTCCCGGGATGACTCGCCGTTGACCAGATCGGTGAAAAATTTCTCCCGCAACCAGGGTAGACTCGCCTTAATCTGTGCCTTGAGATCCTCTTTCTCCTGCAACTCCTGTTCCAGCATGGTCAGGTGTTGTTGGGCCTCTTCGAGTACCTTGATGAACAATTCGGTGTTTAACGGCTTTAAAAGATAACGGAAGACTCCGGTTTCAATGGCTTGCTGGGCGTAGTTAAAATCGTCGTAGCCGCTGATCAGGATGACCACGCTCTGCGGCAGCTGCTGTTTGAGCGCCTCGGTGAGTTCGATCCCGTTCATCAGGGGCATGCAGATGTCCGAATAAACGATGTCCGGCTGTAATTCCACTGCCAGCCGCAGAGCCTCGGTGCTGTCATTGGTCTCCGCAACGATCCGGCATCCGTGACCCTCCCAGTCGATGATCCCGTGAAGCTTATCAAGAATAATCGGCTCATCGTCCACCACCATCACCTTGAACATGAACTATCTCCTCACTGGCGTTGTTGGCATCACTCTACACTAATTTACACGAAAATAACCAAGAATACAATGGATGCGACCGGGACAGTTGTTTATTCAATGATAGGTTGATATTGCATTCCATTCCAAAAAATGTTACCCCTATCAACGGATCACAAGATAACGACCAAAATAAAAAGATTTTGACTTTTGAATCCGGCCCAATCTTGGTAACATCGAAGTGGATGGTAGCGTCCCATGACTAAACCACCACGGGTGAAATGGGAATGAAACCATCTAAAAAAGGATAAGGAGCGTGTGAAAGTGAAGCGATCAAGAATCATCAGTCTTCTGCTGGTATTGATGCTCATCGGGATGCTCTCCCTGTCGCAACTGGTAATCGCGGCAACCCCCACCATCTCCGTCACCGGAACCTGGGGCGGAAGTGAATTGGAAACCTTTGTGAAGATCTGCGATGCCGCGGGTGTGAAGGTGAATTTCAATACCACCCGGGATCTGGACGCTGTTTTGGCTACGGCGGTCAAAGCCAAAACCCTTCCCGATATTGCGATTCTGCCGAATCCCGCCAAGTTGCAGGAGCTGGCGAAGCAGGGCGTGCTCAAACCCCTTACCTACCTGAGCAAGACCGACCTGAAGAATTACGCCAAAACCTGGATCAGCCTCGGCAGCTACGGCGGAAAACTGTACGGCGTGTATTTCAAAGTCGCCAATAAATCGGTTGTCTGGTACAATCCGAAGGAATTCAAGAAGAACGGTTGGGCGGTCCCCAAGACCTGGGACGACTTGATCGCCCTGGACAAGAAGATCGTGGCCTCCGGCAAGACCCCCTGGTCCATCGGGGCGGATATCGGCTGGCCGTTATCCGACTGGGTCGAGAATATCATGATCCGGACCGCCGGTCCCGAGGTTTATGACAAATGGATCAACCATGAGATTTCCTGGACCGATCCGGCCGTAAAGAAAGCCTTCCAGGTTTGGGGCGACATCGTCGGTGATCCCAAGAATCTGGCCGGCGGCATCGACGGCACCCTGGCGACAACCTTCCAAAACGGGGCGATCGCAGTCTTCCAGCAGGACCCCAAAGCCTATATGTATTATGAAGGCGATTTTATGGGAGGAATTGTCACCTCCGAACTGAAAAGTGTCAAGCTCGGTGAGGACATGGACTTCTTTGCCTTCCCCTCCATCGATCCCAAGTATGGAGTTCCCGTTGTCGGCGGCGCCGACGTGTTTGTAGCTTTCTCCGATAAACCCGCCGTCAAACAGCTGATGAAATACCTTACCACCGTGAAAGGCAATGAGATCGCGGTTAAGAACGGGTTCCTCTCTCAAAATAAAGGTGTTTCTTTGGATGTCTATCCGAATATCGTCAGCAAAAACTCGGCCAAAATTTTGACCAGTGCTGAAGTGTACGCTTTCGACGCTTCGGATCTGATGAAACCGGCCGTTGGCAATCAGGGTGGTTTCTGGGATGCCTGCAAAAAGTACATTCAGGATCCTTCCAAACTTGATTCCATCCTTGCCGAGATGGAAGAACTGGCTAAGAAGAATTATTGATTTTAGATTCTGTTAATACTGCGGGCTGCCCCAATAAGCCCTCCGAGATTGACTTTTGGGGCAGTCCTTTTTCCAATTCTTTTCTTATCCCAAAATATCGCGCCAGAAGAGACATTTCGTGTATTTGGTGATTTTCGTGGTTAAAAAGTTTCTATCTGTAAGCCTGTTTTATTAACTACGAAACACACCAAAGACACGAAAATGGAAATACATTATTGAAACCGGAGTAACCTGTGTGATTACTTCGATTTAAGGGTTTGTTAATCATTTTACATTAAGGATTGAAATTAAAGCGGACGACGCATAAAAATATAGAGTCTCAAGCCCGGGTCATTTTTTCCTTTTCAATTGTTTTTTGAGTTGCAGCTCTGGCGGCGAGCGCCAGAGAGCAAGTTACCCAAAGGAGTGAGCGAATGAACATCGGACGCAAGAATAAATCGAATGCGGGGCAGAGTTTGGAAAAAGGCCATATTCGTGAATGGGCCGTGAATTATCTCTGGATGCTGCCTGCGATGATCCTGGTTTTTTTCTTCCTGGTACTGCCGACATTACAAACTATTTACCTTAGTCTCCATGAGAAGGTGACTTTCAGCGAGAGTCAATTTACCCAAGATGTGCTGGGTGTGTTAAAAACCGAGAGCGGCAGGGAGATCAAACGCGATGACTTGATTGAACGGATTCCCGGTTGGCGGAAGGCGATGAATAGAGTCGCTTTCCAATATAAGATCAAAATCGCCCCCGGCGATATCAACGAGGAAATGACCGTGAAAGACACGGCGGAGATGTTAATCGTAGCCAAGAATCAGGCCCAGCGGAGTGAAGGCCGGGACCAGCAGTTCGCGGGGTTAAAAAACTATATTCAGATGTTTACGGATAGCACCATGCTGACTGCATTCAGGAATAATCTGATCTGGCTTTTATTTTTCACTGTTTTCACCGTCATATTGGGCTTGCTCGTTGCCGCCCTGGCGGATCGGGTCCGGTGGTCGACACTGGCGAAGACGATTATTTTCCTGCCGATGGCCATCTCGGGAGCAGCAGCTGCAGTCATCTGGAATTTTATGTACTTTAAAGATGTAAATACCGGAACTATCAATGGCGTGATCAACGCAGCACTCCACTTGCTCCAAAAAATCGGCCTGGTCTCGGCCAATGGATTTGAAGGAATCGCCTTTTTGGGCAGGCCGGATCTGGTCAACCTGGCGCTAATTGCGGCCGGAGTATGGATGCAGGTCGGTTTCAGCACGGTGATCTTCAGCGCCGCGTTAAAATCGGTTCCGGTTGAACTGATTGAAATGGCCCACCTCGAGGGGGCCGGTAACCTTCAGATCTTTTTCAAGATAGAAATCCCGATTATCCAATCCACCATCGTACTGGTGATCACCCAGATGATCATGTGGGTGCTCAAGGTTTTCGATATTATTTATACATTGACGAAGGGCGGACCTTTCCATACGAGTGAAGTGGTTGCCAACCGCATGTATATGACCGCTTTTAGCGAGGACAATTTCCAATATGCCGCGGCGATGGCGGTGGTGCTATTCATTGCGGTGCTCCCGGTATTATTCATCAATATCCGCAACCTGGCCTACGAAGAAAGTGTCCGGGAATAACGGAAGGAAAGGGGATTGTATCTATGAAACAGAAATCCGACGTTTCAACCGCCCGATTATCGGGCAATCCGATATTGATCAACTTAATCCTGGGCGTGATTGTGCTGGCCTGGTTAATTCCAACATTCATGCTGTTTACCAGTTCCATCCGGCCGGTTGGGGACATGTTGACCACGGGATGGTGGACTTCCTTCCTGCATCCGGAACGGTTTACACTGGAGAATTACCGGGAGGTTTTAGCCAGTAAGGGGATTGGAACAGGTTTTATCAATTCACTGATTATCGCAATCCCGTCTACTGTTTTGCCCATTTTCCTCGGGGCGCTGGCCGCATATCCCATATCCTTTTATAAATTTCCGGGAAGAAAACTGATCTTTATCGCGATCATCGCGATGCAGATCGTGCCGTTGCAAACGGTGCTGATTCCGGTTCTTTTGACGTTGAAAGGACTCCAGCTGAACGGGACATATTTGGGCATCTGGTTAGCCCATACGGCATTCGGATTGCCGCTGTGTATTTACCTTTTCAGGAACTTTTTCGCTCAACTTCCGTATTCTTTAATTGAAGCGGCGAAAATCGACGGCGCCAACAATTTTCAAATTTTTATGATCCTGATCACCCCCATGTCCAAACCGGTCTTCGCCAGTCTGGCGATATTCCAGTTCCTTTGGATTTGGAATGATCTGCTGGTGGCACTGGTCTTACTGGGCGATCCCGCTTTGACTCCGTTGACGGTAAGGCTCTCAAGCCTTTTGGGGTCGCTGGATTCAGGCTGGAATATCATGACCCCGGCGGCCTTCGCTTCGATGCTTTTGCCTTTAACTATCTTCT
>DASVMB010000049.1:0-4562 GCA_036384575.1 Bacillota bacterium | reverse complement strand
TTGACAATGGCATGGCCGGAGAACATCTCCTCCACATGTCCGTTTAGCTCGCCAAGTTCCTTCTGTTGTTCCACGAAGTATTTCTGGGAGCGTTTGATGATGGCCATCGTCGCCGCCATAGAGACCGGCAGAACGAGAACGGTAAGCAAGGTCAACATCGGGCTGATGGTCAACATCATGATGACCACCCCGATCACGGTGCAGATTGAGGTGATCAACTGCGTCATACTCTGCTGCAAAGTGGTGCTGATATTGTCAATATCATTGGATACCCGGCTCATGATCTCGCCGTGGGTGCGTGAATCAAAATACTTCATCGGCAGGCGGGCGAGTTTGTCGTTCACATCCCGGCGCATATCGAATACGGTCTTTTGAGCCACACCGGCCATGATGTACTGTTGAATAAAGCTGAATACCGCACTGATAATATAAAGGCAACCCATGATCAGAATGATCCTGCCGATATAGATGAAATCCATGGAGGGGACCGGCTTATGCAGTTGATATGCTGCAAACTTGGATATAATCCCCTCGAGCAGACGGGTGGTGGCCTTGCCCAAAATCTTCGGGCCCACGATAGTAAAGGTGGTGCTTAGGACCGCAAATACGATAACGATAAGAAGTTGAACCCGATGAGGATGTAAATAGGCAATCAACCGCTTCAAGGACCCTTTAAAATCTTTAGCCTTGCCGCCGGCCATTGCGCCCATCGGGCCGTGGCCGCCGCCGAACCCCCCGGGTCCCATCCCCCTCCGGGACGACTGGGCGCTTTTTTGTTCTTCACTCATGCTTGTCACCTTTCTTAACCGGATCCCGCGTATGACGCGGTTCATTCACGGCGCATTCCTTCGTATTTTCGATTGCCTAAGCATATTCGGATACTTAAGCGATTTCATTCTCCGAAAGTTGCGAGTGAACGATCTCCTGGTATACCTCGCAATTTTTGTAAAGTTCCTTATGGGTACCGATTCCGGCAATCCGACCCTCATCGAGAACGATGATGCGATCGGCATCCATAATGGTGGCCACCCGCTGCCCCACGATGATTACCGTGGCGTCGGCCGTTTCTTTCTTGAGGGCCGCCCGCAACCTGGCGTCGGTCTTAAAGTCCAGGGCGGAGAAGCTGTCATCGAAGATATAAATCTCAGGCTTACCCACTAAAGCCCGGGCGATCGACAAGCGCTGTTTTTGGCCGCCCGAAACATTGGTACCGCCCTGGGCAATCACGGTATCAAAACCCTCCTGCATCGAGGCGATAAACTCGGTCGCCTGGGCGATCTCCGCGGCATGACTCACTTCCTCATCACTGGCGTCTTCCTTGCCGTAACGGATATTATCGGCGATAGTACCGGTGAAAAGAAAAGCCTTTTGCGGCACGAAGCCGATTTTAGACCGCAAAGTATCCTGTGACATTTCCCTGACATCCAAACCGTCAATCTCCACACTGCCGCTATCTACATCGTAAAAACGGGGAACCAGACTGATCAGCGTCGATTTACCCGAACCGGTGCTGCCGATGATCGCTGTAATCTCTCCGGGAGCCGCCGAAAACGAGATCTCCCGGATGGCCGGTTCCTCGGCGCCATGGTAGCTGAAGCTGACGTTCTTAAACTCAACATAACCTCTTTTTAAACCCGGCTTTTTGACGGTTTTGGCATCATTGATCTCGGGAACGGTGGCCAGTACTTCATTAATCCGGACAGCGGACGCTTGGGCCCGGGGCAGCATGACGAACATCATGGAACCCATGAGCACCGCGAACATGATCTGCATGGCGTACTGCAAAAACGCCATCATATCGCCGACATTGGACGTTCCCAAATCGATCCGGAGACCGCCGAACCACAATACCCCGAGGGAGGTAAAATTCATCACCAGCATCAGGACAGGCATTAAAAGCGCCAGTATCCGGTTGACTTGAATGGAAGTATCGGTCAAGTCGAGATTGGCCTTGCCAAAACGCAGCCTTTCATCATCACTGCGGTTAAAGGCCCGGATGACCCGGATTCCGGTGAGTTCTTCGCGCAAAATCAGATTTATCTTATCAATCTTGGCCTGAATGGATTTGAACAGCGGGAAGGCCTTGCGGGCGATAAAAGCGACACTGATTGCCAAAACCGGAACGACCACCATAATAATCCATGCCAGACCCTTATCCTTGGATACCGCCATGATAATCCCGCCGACACAAGTGATGGGCGCCATGATCATCATCCGCAGCATGATCATGACGACTGTCTGAATCTGGGTAATGTCGTTGGTGTTTCGGGTTACCAGCGAGGGAGTGCCGAATTTGTCGAACTCATGAAGGGAGAAACGGGTGATATGCGCAAAAAGTTCGCCCCGGATGATTCGACCAAAACCCATGGCGATCTGGGAAGATAAAAACGCGGCTAAAATCGCGCAGAGCGAATCGACCAGGGTGATCAGGATCATGAATCCGCCGGTTTGGGTAATATAATCGATGTTGTTATTGGTGATGCCCTTATTGACGATGTCCGACATCAGGTTGGGCAGATAAAGTTCGGCCATGGACTGGATGAACACCAGCAGCACTACAACGACGATCGGGAGAATGTATGGTTTTAAAAACCGGAATAACTTAATCATGGATCACCATCTCCAGTTGGATAAGTCTCAGAAACACGGTAAATCGCAGAACAATCGGATGAAGATTCACACCCGGGCAGCCGGCGCCTTCTTTCGAATCCCCTTGATGAGCAACGCATACATCTTGTCTATACCCGAGAAGAGGTCGGCTTCCGTCCGGCACTTAAACATCATTCCGAAATACTTATGAAATGCGTCCAGAAAAAGTTCCGCGGTTTCGTGAAGATCCTCGATCTCAAATACCCCTTCCCGGACGCCCCGGGCCATGATCTCTTCGATCATTTTTATATTGGCTTGCAGAAACGAATCTTTCTTATGAATCATCCGCCGCAGATATTTGATGGTATTCTCGTCGCGAACGAACTGCCAGAAACCTTTATCCTGCAGGACCGAACTCTGGATGACCCGGAATAATCCGCTAATAAATTCATGCAAAAGTTGCTCCGGGGGAAGATCTTGTTTCTGAATCTGTTCGCACTCAACCATGATCTGTTGTATCTTCCGGTAGATATAGGCCTCGACCAGATCTTCCTTATTCCTGAAATCCTTGTAGATCAGGGCGACATTGATCTCCGCTTCCCTGGCGATATCCTGCATGGTGGTCTTATCGATCCCGTATTGGCTCACCAGCCTCATAAAGGCATCCAATATCTCCGTTTTACGGTCCGTCTGCATCGGTCTACCTCTTTCAAGTAAACAAGTAAATAAATTATTTAATAATTTAACCGTGTAGTAAAAATAATAGCCTTTTCTGCCAAGCGCGTCAATATCTGCCATGTAAACATCTGATTAAAAACGTAAGCCGTCTAACCATCTATGCTGGTTAACCATCTCAGATGGTTAACTATCCGCTTCTTTCCCGCAGACTTTGAGCAGATTCTCCCTCATCTGCATGAACAACCGGCGTAGAATGATTTGTTCCTCCGCCGTAAAATTACAAAAGCACTCGCCTTCCATGGCTTTTAAAGTTTCTCGCACCTTGCCCAATACCACCCGCCCCAGATCGGTGAGATATACCCTTGTAATCCGCTGGTCGTCAGGGTCGTTGCGACGTTCCACCAGCCCGGCCGATTCCATCCGTTTCACCATCACGGTGATGGTGGCGGCTTTGATACGCAGCTTTTCCGCCAACTCCCGCTGGCTTTGGCCGTCGGTCTTACCGAGGGTCAGGAGCAACGGCGGCTGGCCGGGATATACACCCACTTTTTCAAGAAGCATATGCATCCGGCAATAATGGAGCCGCACCACCCGGCCAAACAAGGTATAAACGGAATCGTTCTCTAAAGGGCCCATGGTCCATCTTCTCCTTAATTAATTAGACGGCTAACAAAATCGAGCAAAACTGATAATACCACTTCATCCTTAGGGAGTCAAGAAAAAACAGTCGATTCCAAACAGCGCTTTGTTAACAATCGGTGATGAACTTCAGTTACCCGATATAAAAAGATCTCCCTAAAGCAGGGGATGCCAATCCTAGGATCAATCAGTCCGCATAAATCATAAATAAAAAGCAGGACCCCTGTCCGGAATCCTGTTTTCCCTATCTGTTCACTGATGAAGAAGCAACTCCAACAAAAAGCCACTCCGATAAAAAGCCACCCCTACTAAACAACCAACCGGCCTTTCCTTTCCGCCACTGAAATCGTGGCTTCAATTCCCGAGTTGAAACTGAGATAATCGTTCTCCATTCCGTCGCTGAAAATGACCCCATTCTCCGGCATTTGCGAAAGTATTTTCAGAGGGATCTTTGGGGATATCTTCCCAAATACCAGATTCGCACCGGATGTCTTGCTGGGGAACGGTTCCCGGACGGAAAAGAGCAGATAATCGGCATTCCAACTCAGTTTCATCTCCGGTTTGACTTTTATCTGTTGTGATCCGGAGATGCTTTGAACAATCCCGGTCGCCCCGACTAAAATACTTTTGAGCCAAGCCGTAGATCCCAAACCGGT
>DASVMB010000048.1:0-14140 GCA_036384575.1 Bacillota bacterium | reverse complement strand
CCGAAAAGTCCCTTCTTTGAATTGGACCTCAATGTAAGCTTGCTCCACCTTCACCTTATCCTTCTGATCGTTCACACTCACACCGATCCGTATCCCCTCTTTCGGTAAATCCTTCCCCATCGTCAACGGTGTCCAATAGACCGTCTTCCACCCTGGGACTTCGGCCGTCTTTCCCATAGAGATCACCCGGTACTCAGGGGGCTCCCAGAGGATGAAGCGGCCGTAATTCGTCTCCCAAGTAACCTTGAGTTCTTGAGAGTTACGGAAATAAATCGCCTCCAGGCCGATTCCCGGTGTCGAAGAGTCGGTCAGGCGGTACTCCCGACGCTCAGGGCAGATCATGAGCTTGAAATGCTTGGACTTTTGAGGAGCGGGCAACGCAGGGTAGATCCGGGTAAAGGTCCCGTCCGGGAAACGGGCGAAGGCCGAATCGTAGACAAAGAAAAAATCATTCTCTCCGGTGTGAAGGTAATGCTCAAGAGCGGCCAGATCGCCTTTGGGCCAGGCGGATTGGATGATTTTTAACTGACGAGGATCTAGACTGGAGACGTGGAACAGGCCCCAGTGGATGCGGTACTCCTTGGCTTCACGTTCCAAAGAGACCAAGAGCTTCTCACCGGGCTTGGGCCAATCCTGCTGACCCTTTGGGGAACAATTAATCAATATATGGGCTGGCGTACGGTGTCCACTGACGGTCCGGGCGACGGAGAGTTCGAAGGATAATTTTTGAACCTGCGTGACCCGACCCAGGACTAAGGCGTATTGGTCGCCATGGGTCAGACGGTGGAGAATATCGGCGGCGGGGGAAAGCGGGGCGAGGGTACAGAAAATCAAAAGCAATAGGAACGGATGGATGGTTTTGAATTTCACTTTATTCCCCCCTATCATAAGCTATCCTCTTAACTCAGGAATACCAATTCAAATCTATCTGCGATTAAGCAGCATTTTTATCAGTATCAATGATATCGACCTTTTCAATGAGATTCCGATAGGTCCAAATCGGACTCGTAGCCATAGCCAGTATGCACCGATCGACAATCCGGTCCAGCATATGACGGCGTCCAAAGCGATAAGCAAATTCGTCCAAATAAACCTGAAGGTGCTTACTGCCAAGTCCGTGATAAGTACCGCCAATTAGTGTTTTCGCGTTGGATATCATTGTATGTAGCCAGCGCATTTCTTTCAAAATATTTTTCTCCCGGGCTCTCACCCGTTCGTGTCGATAACCCTGGCTCGGTAGAGAAAGATAGCAGCGTAAACCATCTGTTTTAATCCTGGCACCTGGCGCAATCATTTTTTTGACCGCCGATTCCATTTGGGCCCGGTTGATCTGAGTCAGGACTTTGAATTTGATATACCGAGGCTTGCCTTGATCATCGTTGGAAAGCCCCACCAAAACCTTAATTTTGGCAGAACTGCTCCCGAGAGAACCTCTTGCTTTTGGGGCATCGAAGAAACATTCATCCAGTTCGACAACACCATCCAACTGATAACGTTCTTCCCTCCAGGACATGGCTTGACGAATCTTGTGTAACATGAACCAGGCTTGCTTCTGAGAAAGACCTAACTGCTTACCGAGGCCCACCGAGGAGATGCCTCTTTTGTCCGTTGTTATCAAGAAAGCCGCCCAAAACCAAAGTTGTAGCGGAGTCCGGGTTTTATGAAAAATAGTTCGGGCAGTCACAGATACTTGAGAATGACACTTGGAACATTCATACAGTTTGCGGGCGGTTATCCAGTATGCCTTGGTGGAATTGCACCTTGGACAAACCCAGCCATTAGGCCAGCGTTGTTTAGCCAGAAATTCGGCACATGACTCTTCAGAGGAGAAACGTTTCTGAAACTCTAAGAACGATGGGGGATTTAGCCGCTTTGGGTAGTTCAACCGCATATTGGCCACCACCTTTTGAACATTTGTTCGATTCATAATTTTATTATAATTCGAATAAATGCTTGTTGTCAAGCGGTTTTCCCGACCTGATTTAACGGGATAGTAATTCTCACCCTATCTACTCATTCACAATTGTTGGCCCTCTCCCGTTACCACGCGTTACCACGGGCGAGGAAAAAGACAGCCTATCATAAATTCACCGTCCTGATCCTTCCCACGCAATCGCAGGGGAAGGCGCGCGTGCAGAGCACGCGATGAACCAACCCCAGGGATGAGGGCCTTCGTCGAACCGGTGGGAAATCTCACTCCATCAAAATCTCCAGCATCTTTCGGGTATCGTTTAAAAATGCCTTGGTAATCCGGTAGTTTTCGGTTTCCTCATACTTTACCAGCTTGATCTCTTCTCTTATCTGATAAATCCATGCATCGGGATAGGCCATGATGATCGGGGAATGAGTGGCGATGATAAACTGGGAATCTTGACTCACCAACTCGTGCATCCGGCTGAGTATCGCCATTTGGCGGGAAGGAGACAGGGCCGCTTCGGGTTCATCCAATATATAGAGCCCCCGGCCACCGAACCGGTTTTGAAAAACCGCAAAGAACGATTCGCCATGGGATTGCTCATGAAGCGACCGGCCTCCATAGGAGTCAATGACGGGCGGCGCGCCTGACGGTTCGGCATCCATATCGTCAATATTAGTAGCCATGTTATAAAAGCTCTCCGCCCTTAAGAAAAACCCGTCCCGCGGTCTTTTGACGCCTTTGATCAATTTCAGATATTGGTTCAACTCCGAATGGGTCGCCCGGGATGAAAAATTGAAGTTCCTCGTTCCGCCTTCGGCATTAAAACCATACGCCACCGCAATCGCTTCCAAAATCGTCGACTTTCCGGAACCGTTTTCACCGACGAAAAAGGTGACTTTGGGATGAAACGGCAAGGCGTCGAGATTTCTCACCGCCGGTAATGCAAAAGGATACTCCCGGAATGACGGAACTCCGGCCCGGTTTAATTCGATACTTCGGATATATTGATCAAATTTATCCATATCAAGATTCCCTCATTACGCTCCTAATATCATTCCATCTACTTTCCCTGGCACACTTCTCAATGGCCGTAAATATTCACGCTATCCCCCTCCCAAATGCTTTGGGACCCTAAATATTTTCCCCCAAAAGTTTCTCGATCCCTTCGGTCGACACCAATGCCCAAAGCTTGGGTTATGAGTCCGAGTCGATATTTACAATCAACCATTCATCCATTGAACCTCTCCGCCCTTATATCGCTGCCGTCAAAACCAGTCAACCGCCCACCCTTACTCTTCCTGTGCCGGTTCTCCGGCCTTGATCAGCACTTTATTGCCCAACATCAATAGGCTCTGGACAACCAGTAACAACCCGGTTCCGATCAACAGCCATTCGATTTTAACGAAGTCGGCTACCGGTCCGAACACCAGCATTCCCAGGGGCATCATACTGCTTGCGATCATGCCCATCACCCCGAAGACTCTTCCCAAAAAAGCCTCCTCCACCTTTTGCTGGAGCAAAACCGTTGCCGGAGTGTTAAAGACCGGCATCACCAATCCGATTAAGGCCATGAACCCCAAATATAGCCAGAAAAACGGCACTATGCCCAAGGCAAAGGTCGAAACGCCGATGACCAGATTGGACAGGACCATGGTATGAACCTTGTTTTTAAAACCGCCCCAGGAAGCCATAATGATTCCGCCGGCCATCATCCCGGAGGAAAAAATTACTTCCATTGCGGAGAGGCGCCAGACATCCCCGCCGAAACTCCGGGTAACTTGCAGCGGCGTCAGGAAAGCCACAGGAGCGGCCAAGATAAAGAAGAAGGCATCGAATAGAAAAAAGGTCTTCACAAAATCATGGTTTTTGATATAGACGATACCTTCGCGCAGATCCTCCAAATAGCCGACGGCTTGCTTTGATAAGGCTTTGGCATGGGCCGGGACATGTAAAAATAAAAGCAAAATTGCAACCGCAATTGCTGCAGTCACTACATCGATAAAGAAGATGATCTCGATGGTGGTCACCGTCAGCAGGACGGCGCTAAGCATCGGCGCAATTAGCATCATCAGGGATTGAATACTGCTGTTAACCGCGTTTACCCTGGTGAGTTTATCCCCCGGCACCAGCTGCGGCAGAAAAGCCCCCACTGCCGGCGTTTGAACCGCCGCCCCAAAGGAGCGAATCACAGACGCCACAAACAGCAACCATAGCGCATTGTGTCCTGTTAAAAATAGAACGGCTAAAGTAAGCGTCGCGACGGCGATGAGTGAGTCGGACAAAATAATCAGCGTTTTACGATGATACCGGTCCGCCCATACCCCCGCAAAGGGCGCCAGAAAAAAGGTGGGTAGAAAACCGCAGATAATGGCGATGGTCATCATCATGCCGGACTGGGTTTTTAACGTAATATACCAGGTAATGGCATGTTGAACCAATGCCGAGCCGAAGAGGGATATCGCCTGGCTTGTCAAAAAGAGAATCGTGTTCTTTTTCCAATTTGGATTCATGATTTATTCTCCGATCATTGATAGATTGTCGTGAATGGATTTGGGTAATAAAAAAGCAGACCATCGTCCGCCAAACGGGCTTTGATCTGCCTATCCGCGATCAAAAGATCATTAAATAAAGAGGAATTCCCAAGCAGGAACACGTCCTTTATTCCATGTCTTGATTCGCAAAAATAAGCACAACAAAAAAGCCCACTTTTGGTGGATAGATAACTTTTTTTATTGTCAGCTTATCTTAAACGAATGAAATGCATGGAATCCGTGTCCCCCGTTCATAGACTTAGATTTATTATGCCATATGGGGACGAATATTTCAAGGACATTCAAGTGATCGTTTGATTCTCAAAATATTTGGTTCTGTTTTGTCTCGGAATAGAATATGACAGCCTCATTTAAAGCATTTCACTAAACAAACCGGCTATATCCGCCGCTAAGCCGTTAAATGCCAGTGATTGGGCGAGATCACCCTTTTCATAGGTTTTATACTTGTCGATTTCAAAATTATCAAAGCCATACACCATGATATTTTCCTGCTTTTGATCAACAATCCAGTATTCCTTGACCCCCGATAGCCGGTAAGTATTCAACTTGTCAATCATATCCTTGCTGCGGGTGCCGTCCGACAAAATTTCAATCACCAAAGTCGGAGTGCCCATATACTTGCCTTTTTCCGTGACATTATTCTCCAAGTCACAGGCCACCAGCAGATCCGGCTGCATAACATCGGGTTCTTTAAAATCCTTCTTTCTAAAATGCACATCAAAAGGGGCTAAAAAGACCCGGCATTTTTTATTTTTAAAATATCCGGTAAAAATCAGGTACAATTTGCCAAGTAAATCCTGATGTCCTATGGTCGGCGAAGATAGTAAATAGATTTCACCATTAATCAATTCCATTCTGAGCGTACTTTTTTCATAAATCTCCATAAACTCTTCATAGGAAACCTTTTTCCCGCCGTATTGATAGTCCAGCGCCTTTTCTCTCACTGTAAAATACTGCTCGATATCGGTTACATAAGGGGTCAACCTGGCGATTTTATTGCCGTTTTTGGTGATCACCACATCATTTTGCTGCTCAACGTAGTCCATATACTTTCCTAAATTCTGTTTGAGCTCGGTTGCAGTTATTACAACGCCTTCCTGATAGTTCATATCATCACCCCCATAATCATTATACTGTAATGGGCGGTTTCACACAATAATATCGTGCTATATTTCGATATATTATGTGCGATATTATTAAATTATCTTGTACGATACTTTGAATAATTCATTTGGTGGGATCATTCATCCGGTCAGCCCAATAGGCGTTTAAAACATGGGCATAAAGAGCATCTACCGGCAGATTTCCGTCTAAAACCAATGTTTTACAGGATGCTTCCTGCAAACGAAGCCTATGGTTGGCAAGGGAATCAATTGTATTTTCATCCTCAGTCAGATAAGTCCTACACCAGTCAAGAAATTCCCGGGTCAACTGATAGTGATCCCCACCCGGAAGCATCCTTGCTCCAAAACTTGCAAACTCTCTGTCATAAATCCTTTTCATCCGGGTATCTTCATCAACCATCAGTAACACCAGCAACTCCCTGTCATTGAATCCCCCAGGATTCCAGGAATGTACCGAACCAGACACAATATAATCCTGATGGTTGGCCATATCATCATTATACATCCTAAAGCGGTCCTCGACCGGATAATTCTCAGTAAAGGAGCTGTCTTTCCATAGATATTTGTCCGTATCAATCCAGTAAACACCGGTTTTCTCACTTAAATATCTGGCTAAGGTACTTTTTCCCGTACCGGAGGCCCCTATAATCTGTATTTTCATCTTAACACCTTTGTATTCCCCTATTTAAGGTTTTTCCACATAATTTACCGGGTAAGATTTGGACTGACTCCGTCATCTCTTCTTTCTTAACATATTATCATTTTATATTTTGCAATTGGATGAGAAAAAAACTAACGCCCGTAATTATAAAAAAAGCAACTCCGGTAATGAAAAACCACGAGGCTACTCCGTTGATTTCCGCTACCGGCCCCGCAACTAGGAGACCCAGCGGCATTGTAGCCGACATCAGGCTGCTCATTACCGAAAATGCGCGTCCGTGCGCTTCCTTCGGTATGGTTTCCTGCATATAGGCAATATAAGGAATGTTGTACAGATTGCCGCTTGCACCCATGAGCATACATAATACGGCATATATCCAAAAGGCCGTGTCGTTTTGAGGAAGGATACCGCTACCGAAAGAAGTTAACCCTAATCCCAGGAGGCCGATATGCACCGCCAACAACTTATTCTTGATCTTCCCATACGCTCCTGCCAATATAGAGCATATCATCATCCCTCCTGCATACCCAAATTGGACGATACCTGCATACCACGCAGATGCATGAAAATAGCCACTTGTCATCAGAGGAAAAAATGATGAAAGCGGCATGTAAAAAATCATACCGATTGCAGCGGCAAGGGTAACAATCAAAAGTTTTTTATCCCGAAGAAATATGGAAAACCCTTCCCTCATTTCTTTCATAAAATCCCGGGCCTGATGTTGCTCTCGCTTCAACTCGGGAATCTTAACAATCCCAATAGAAACGCTGGCCACAAGCGCACCGGCTAAATCGGATAATAATATGACCGGCAGAGGTAAAACCGCATACAACGCCGCCCCCAAAACCGGCCCCAGCATTAACGTTCCCGACTGCATAAACTGAAGCCATCCGTTAGCGCGAATCAGATCCTGCTTTGGAACAAGCATTGGGATTACCGACTGAATGGCCGGGGTATAAAAGACATTCGCTATGGCGCGAATGCCGAGAACGACGCAGGCCGACCAATACGGCGGATTGCCAAATAGAAAAAATACCGCGTAAACTGTGGCCACCACTCCAATAAATAGATCCGCAAAAATAATAACTTTTTTTCGTTTTAAGCGATCTATCCATACCCCAACAAACGGGCCTAAAAATAATTGAGGTAAAAAGGCCAACAACCCGGATAATGCCAGCATTAAAGGTGACGATGTTTTGCTGGCAATCCACCAAAGCAGTGAGAATTGCACCGCATAACTGCCTATCTCCGAGATAGCCTCCCCGATAGCGATAACCAAAAAACTCTTCTCCCATTTACCCCCAAAAGCTCTGGAACTCATATCAACAGATCCTTTCATGTAAATTAGATACCGTCGTTCGGTATGTATATAAGGATAAAAAAACACTATTCTCAATCACCATAGAATAGCTATTTCTCATCTTGTGAAAGCGAGTATAATACATTTAACGATTGCAGGAGCTCTATTGAAAAAATAGGAACTCCGATTTGATCGAAAAGATTTTTCATAAAGGTAACGATACTTTTCATCTCATCGGATGTCCATGAATACATCCATGGGTTGATCCAGACGTTGAAAAATAACAATATCAATTGAGATAACTCTCGGGGCTGTGTCGCGTGGATTGAGCCGTCACGAATGCCCTCTTCGATTACATCGGTTAACAGATCGGATGCCGAGCCCAACGTATCGCGCATATGAAGCGCCAATAATTGCGGATTTTTAAGGAAAGAAGGCACTGTCTTGTCAATAGCTTCATGTTGAGCCGCAGATATGGAAAATAAGATCATTTTACGAAGCTTATCGATCCCGGTTAAATGACTATCGACAGCAATTGTTTTAAGGTCTCCAATCCCCTGTTCAGCCAGTCTTTTATTGACTGCATCCATAATTTCTTCTTTTGATTTAAAATGATGATAAATGGCACCCTTGCTTAAATCTCCCAGTTCATCAATGATGTCCTGTATCGTTGTGTGCTCATAACCCTTTGACATGAACAATTTCATTGATGTGTCAAGGATGCGGTTTACAGTTACTTCAGGATACCTGTTGCGTGCCAAAAGACTTTACTCCGTTTCTATTATACATACTTTTGGTATGTATAATAACAGGACAATCATTTTTTGTCAATACTATACGATGTATATTCCTCTTCGCCAAATCCTCCGACAGCCTTTATTACGCAAATCCTACCTTATAACCTAATCCATTGTATATAAAAAACCCCGGGTAACTAAAGAAACTGGTCCCGGGGCTACCATACTTAAAATCACGTTCCAAAAAAGCACAGCAATGAAGTTGTGATATTACTTAATTTCCCTTTGAATATTTGACCGCCGCGCCTACGAAATCGCGGAATAACGGTTGCGGGCGGAGCGGCCTTGACTTGAACTCCGGATGGAACTGGGTCGCCACGAACCAGGGATGCCCGGGAATCTCGACGATCTCCACCAGATGACGGTCGGGCAGGAAGCCGCTGATTAACAGGCCCGCCTGTTGCAGTTTGGAAAGATACTCGTTATTTACCTCATAGCGGTGACGATGGCGCTCATAGATTAACTCCTGCTGATAGGCCTTGTGGGCCAGGGTTTCCTGGGAGATCTGCACCGGATCGAGACCCAACCGCATGGTGCCTCCCATGTCCTCGATCTCCTTCTGTTCCGGCAGAAGATCCACCACGCAATGGGGCGAATCCGGATCAAACTCGGAGGAGTTGGCTTTTTCCAGGTGGCAGACATTTCGGGAATACTCGATGACCGCGCATTGCATCCCTAAGCAAATTCCGAGATATGGAATTTTCTGCTCGCGGGCCCAACGGACCGCTTCGATCTTGCCCTCGATTCCCCGGTTGCCGAATCCGCCCGGAACCAGTATCCCGTCAACCTGGCCGATGACCTTCTCCACACCGTCCCGCTCAATAACCTCGGAATTCACCCACTTGATCTGGACCTGGGTATCATGGACGATTCCGCCGTGGCGCAATGCCTCAGCCACGCTGAGATAGGCGTCGGGAAGCGAGACATATTTACCGACGATGGCGATGGTCACCTTCCCCTTGAGAGATTTCATCTTGCTGACCATTTCCCGCCAGACCTGGAGATCTCTTTCCTTGCACAGGAGTTTCAACCGTTCGATCACGATCTGATCCAGGCCGGCCTGTTCCAAAAGGAGCGGGACTTCATAAATGGTCTTGGCGTCCAGATTCGGAATAACCGCTTCCTTGTTGACATCACAGAATTGGGCGATTTTGGCTTTGAGCTCATTGGAAATGGGTTTTTCGGAGCGGCAGACGATCACGTCCGGTTGAATACCGATGCTCCGCAACTCCTTGACGCTATGCTGGGTCGGTTTGGTCTTGAGCTCCGAGGCCGCGCCGATGAAGGGCATCAGGGTCACGTGGATGTACATCACGTCATCCCGGCCGATGTCCCCCTTAAACTGGCGGATGGCTTCCAGGAAAGGCAAGCTCTCAATATCACCCACCGTGCCGCCGACTTCCACCAGCACTACATCGGCCTGGCTCTCCTTGGCGACCCGATGGATCCGGTCTTTAATCTCATTGGTGATATGGGGAATGACTTGCACGGTGCCGCCCAAATAATCCCCTTTGCGTTCCTTGGTAATGACCGACCAGTAAATCTTGCCGGTGGTCACATTATTGTTCTTACTGAGGTTTACATCGATAAACCGTTCGTAATGGCCCAGATCCAAGTCGGTCTCCGCTCCATCGTCGGTCACAAACACCTCGCCATGCTGGTAAGGACTCATGGTTCCCGGATCGACGTTGATGTATGGATCCAGTTTCAAGATGGAGACATTGATTCCCCTGCTTTTTAGGAGACACCCTAGAGAAGCTGCGGTGATACCTTTGCCCAGGGAAGAGACGACGCCTCCGGTGATAAATATAAACTTAGCCATTACGAAAAAACCTCCAGTTTCAAAGAATAGAATGACTCACTCGTCATACTTCGCATAGATGGTTTCAAATCCGTGATTGATGATATAAATGATAAACGCGCCGTAAATGAAGAACAGAACCAACATTGTGACCGGCATGATCTGCGGAATGAGCAAGGTCAAAACCGGAAGGAATCCGATGATCACCGCATACCAAAAACTCAACCCCAGGTTGTCCACTGTCAGTAAGAAAGACTTCTTGACGACTTTTTTGAAACCATTATCCAGGAAAAGCAACGGATGAAAATAAAACTGAAGCAATGCCAGGAAAAACAGCATATACAGCGAGATGATCCCGGCGATCAGCATCAGGACATTCGGCCGGGTAAAGATAATGACAAAGTTCAAAAGCAATGCGGTGACGACCAGCGAGTAAACAAAATGAACCCCTGCCGAACGGGTATAGCACTTTTTGAAGATCTGAAAAAACATACGGGTGCTCGGGTAATCGCCCTTACGATTCTCGTAGATACCGTAGAGCGCAGTGGTCACCGGACCGGCCACCAGTCCGTTCCATATCGTACAGACCAAGGACATCCCGAAAAACAGTACAAAAATATCCCCGGGTTGTTTAACCTTTGATAACAGGGTGGGATTGAAATAGATCGAGATAAAAACGAAAATAATCGGTAGATAGGCGGTAAACCAAAGCAGGCTGAGTAAAAACGAGAACCCCATTGAACTATAAAGCTCTTTAAAGGTTTTTTTCAGTGAATCTCCGAGGGTCGGGAATAACGGTAATTTTCTCATGATCTCCTCCTATTCTCAAACCGCCGGGTCCTCATTCAATACCGGGTCCGGAGGTCAAATTGAAATGACGTTTGGATGATCTCAAACCAAATCCCCATCGATATGAGAACAGTTGTATCCGAAATCTTACATATGCTCGGGAGCGGAAACGCCAAGCAATTCCAAACCGCGCCGAAAGATGTAACCCAGACTCTCGGCCACAGCTAACCGGGCCCGTGTTACCTCCGGCTCCTCGGCGATGATCCGGCGCCGGTTATAATATGAATGGAACAGCGTGGCCAGCTCCAGGAGATAGCCTGTTAAACGGTGTGGTTCACGATGATGAGCCGCCCCGACCACGAGTTCCGGGAATAAGGCCGCTTTCTCAAGAAGCGCCTGTTCCTCCTCGTCCCAGTGGCGTGAAAGCCCGGGAATATCCTCCGGACCGGGAAGGGAACCGCCGGCAGATTGCTTAAAAATACTGCAAATCCGGGCATGAGCGTATTGAACGTAAAAGACCGGGTTCTCGTTACTCTGAGACTTGGCTAAACCCAGATCGAAATCCAGGTGACTGTCGGAACTACGCATCAGGAAAAACCAGCGTGCCCCGTCGTTGCCAACTTCCTGCAATAGGTCGGTCATGGTAATGAATTCACCGCGCCGCTTCGACATCTTGAAGGGTTTCCCCTCTTTGAGCAGGTTGATCTGCTGGGCGATCAGCACCTCGAGCCGGTCTGGCTCGATCCCCATCGCAGCCATGGCCGCTTTCATCCGCGGAATGTAACCGTGATGATCCGGGCCCCAGATGTCGATGACGCGCTCGAAACCCCGGCCGAACTTGTTCAGATGATAGGCGATGTCCGAAAGGAAGTAAGTGGTCCGGCCATCGGCGGTCCGGAGCACCCGATCCTTGTCATCCCCGTATTTTGACGTCGCCAGCCACAACGCTCCATCCTGTTCGTAAGTGAGACCCCGGTCGGTCAAGGTCTGTAAAACCTTGGCCACCTCACCGCCTTCATGCAGGCTGCGCTCACTGAACCAGCAATCGTAATGAACACCGTAATTTTCCAGATCGGTCTTTTGGGTCTTCAAAATCCGGCGATAGCCCAGATCCCGGAAAGTTTGGATCCGCTCGGTTTCGGACAGCTTCAGATAGGAATCGCCCTGGGCGTCAATGAGCTCCCGGGCCATATCGTAAATGTACTCGCCCTGATAGCCGTCTTCGGGAAACTCCACCGTCTGGCCCAATAATTCCCGGTACCGGGCATCGAGGGAGCGCCCCAAAGCGGTAACCTGAACGCCAAAATCATTCACATAATACTCCCGTTCCACCTCGGCGCCGCAAGCTGTAAACAGATTGCCAAGGGTATCCCCCAGGGCGGCAGCCCTGGCGTTGACCACATTCATCGGACCCACCGGGTTGGCGCTGACGAACTCCAGTTGTACCTTGAAGCCGGTTAAATCCGCGTTATTGCCGAACCGCTCCTTTTCGGTGAGAATGGACTCGGCCACCTCCAAAAGCCAGGTGTTGTTCAGGTAAAAGTTGATAAAGCCGGCGCCCGCCACTTCCACCCGGTCACAATAGGGATTTGACGGCAGATTGGCAATGATCAATTCCGCCAGTTCGCGTGGGGGTTTACGGTTGGGTTTGGACAACATCATCGCCAGGTTGGTGGCGAAATTACCATGGTTTTTATCTTTCGGTACTTCCAGCGTAAATTCGGGAAGTTCCTCAAAAACAAGCCGTCCCTGGGAACGGGCCTGTTCCGCCGCAGTGGTCAGGGACTCCCTCAACTTTTGCAGCACTCTTCTGGTTACGATCTGTTCCATGCGTTCCTCTATCTCTCCGGTTTCCATAAAATTTGAGGTCAATTTTATTATCAACCATATGATTCGCTTTGATAGATCATGCGCTCCCAACCATCGGGAGTTCACTATATCTAAATAAAGAGAAAGGCCACCGCAGTGACCTTGTCACCGAAGTGACCTTTAATTTATGATGCCTTACTTTCGGGTTTTGAAGACGGGGACGCCGTGTCCGTTTTTGGAGACGAAGTCCCACTGGAACTCGAATGACTTCCCGATCGGTAATCCGTGGTATAGAAGCCAGAGCCTTTAAAGATAACATTCGTGTTCTGGCTGATCAGACGACGGACTTCGCTGTTACATTTGGGGCAACGGGTCAGTTGCGTGGTGATGCTATGAAACTCCTCGAAAACCCCGCATTTGGGACAGACATATTCATACGTCGGCATTGGCTTCACCTCCCTTACACCGATCCAAACAAATAATATCTTACGGGAAAGATCCTTAATTGTCAAGTCGAGGGATGCTTTTTATGAAGCCTTTGATGAGGCTTTTTATAAAAGTTTAACCTATTCCTGCTTTCCTTTAGGAAGCATGCCCTGGAAAAGATCGATCGGGATCGGGAATAGAATCGTCGAATTTTTCTCCACCGCGATCTCCGTCAAAGTCTGCAAATAACGGAGTTGGATTGAAGCCGGTTGCGTCGCGAGAACCCGGGCGGCTTCGGAGAGTTTCTCGGATGACTGAAGTTCGCCGTCGGCCGCGATTACCTTGGCCCTGCGTTCCCGCTCGGCCTCAGCTTGCCGGGCGATAGCCCGTTTCACGGATTCCGCCAATTCCACCGCCTTAATCTCCACCGCGGTAACCTTGACACCCCAGGGGTCGGTCGCCTCATCCAGCAATTTTTTCAGGATCTCATTCAACTCGGTCCGTTTGGCCAGCATCTCGTCCAGTTCATGCTGACCCAGGACCGACCGGAGTATGGTCTGCGCCAACAGCGAAGTGCTGCGGACATGATCCGCCACCTTGATGATGGCCAATACCGGATCGAAGACATTGAAATAGACCACCGCGTCCACATTGATGGTCACGTTGTCCCTGGTGATCACCTCTTGCTTGGGGACATCAATGGTGAAGGTCCGGAGATCGACGATCCGTACGAAATCGATTCCCATCGGAAAAATGATGTTCATCCCGGGATCGAGCACTCCCACTTGGCGGCCGAAGCGAAACAGCACGCCCCGTTCATACTGATTGACCACACGTAACATCCCGGGGAGAAAGAAGAGTGGCAACAGGAACCAGAGGAGCGCAATGGTCTGGAGATTATAATTCATGAAAAGGCCCTGAATCCCGCCCCAAACCACTCCGGAGATGATGAGAAACCAGGCG
>DASVMB010000047.1:0-8994 GCA_036384575.1 Bacillota bacterium | reverse complement strand
AATGGTGGCTTTTGCAATACCGGCGGGCATAATCGCCACCCGGATCGGCAAGAAAAAAACGATCTTCATCGGATTGGTCTTGATCATCCTTTTATTTGGAGGGCTGTTCTATTCGACCGATATCAACACCATCGGGTATTTATTTATCATTGCAGGCATTTCGGCAACCCTCATCCATATCAATTCCTATCCGTTGGTCGTCAGCATGACGACCAGCTCAAATATAGGGAGATTTACCGGGTATTATTATTTGGCCTCATCTCTGGCAAATATCGTATCTCCTCCCCTTGCGGGCGGGTTAATGGATATATTCGGATACGGGATACTCTTTAAATACGCAGTGGTAGGCTTCATTTTGGCGCTCGTCTGTCTGCTTATGGTAAAGACCCCAAGTGAAAAACCGCTTGTAACGGAGTTATAGGTCGGGGAGGTCCAACCTCCCCGCATCCGATTCGATCGATTTTTCCGGTTACCTTTGGACATTCATAATTAATTCATTTTCCAAACCATGGTAACCCTTCTCGATCACAATGATCCCTTTGCATAAAAGGATGAAACAACTCGTCTCCTTTTTGCTTCTATCTTTCTCTTCACGCTTAACCTGTAATATATTGATCCAAATAATGTATCTATGGGAATGATAATTTTTCTTACGATTGTTGATCCCGGATGAATCCAACCATCAAAATTCGGGATCGCAATATTTTTTTTGCATGAAGGGTCAAGAGTAACCGTAGCTATAGCTATACCTTCTTGATTCATCAATTCCGCCTTTGTTCTACCGGGTGCATCGACAATTCTGGAAAAGCCATGTAACCTAAAGCTGTCAGGATTCATCACTCCCCCGAAAATACCGGCCATAGGCGCGATTTTGCCAATTTGGTTTACAAAGACAGAAGGAACACCAAGTAAACTTGTAATCAAGGAAGCAAATGTCTTAATCTCTTCTTCCTCTTTTTGAATATCTTCAGTACTGACGATTTTCGATACTGTAGACGGCGAAGGCCATGCATGAGGCATCAATAGAATATCCACATCGTTTTCCCGCATGTGCCCGATAAAATCTGAAAAATGGTTATCTGCGCAGATACCAACACCTATTTTTGCAAGGGATGAATGGATAATATGTACCCCTTTCCCCCTCCGAAAACAATATGCTTCCGCATTCTTCTTTTGGGCCCGTCCTTCGATTTCACCTTTGGGATTTGCAAGCACAAATTCATTTACAAAATCATTGCCGATTATTTCCACCAAACCCGCGCCCAAATAGATACCCAGCCTCTTTGATGTTTCAACCAGCCATTGAATTGTAGGCGAATCTTGACTTTCACCATATCTCCATATGTCTGGATTGGAGATGTACCCGCAAGAAAACAACTCCGGCAACACAATGAGTTCTGCCCCTCGATTTGCGGCTTCCTCAATTAATTTTGTGGCGCGTATTTGGTTCTCCCTTATCATGCCGTGAAAAGATTCCATTTGAATAGCAGCAATGGTTATTTCATGTTTTTTATTATTCATTTGTATACCTCCCATAAGTATCAAGGTTCGTTAATGTTTTCAAGCCTTTTGCCATTGGTAAGTTTCATTTGTCATTATTCAGCCTCCCGGAATGGAATCGCTCATATAGGATTCGATAGCGTACATACCAATGGTATGTACGTACCATTGGTATGTACTATTTTATTCCAATTTCGCCATATTGTCAATCAATAAAGAATTGTGATATCTTAACCCGCTTGACCATATTTTCACTGGTCTTGACGTCAATGCCGGCAGCAAGCGGTTGCAAAAGTTGACAGAAAGACACCCGTTTATATAAGATAATACCGACACAATCTTGGTTATTCCGACAGGCTAACCTAACGGAGGAATTTTTATGTGGACAAGTAAAGAGGGCGATGTGAGGAGAGAGGAATTTCTAAAGACGGCTTTTGAGTTGTTTCTGGAGAAAGGATATGAAAAGACCTCGATAAACGATATCATCAAAAAAATTGGGGTCACCAAGGGCGCATTTTATTATTACTTCAAGTCAAAGGATGAAATACTGAATGTATTATGTATGGAACAGGCAGAACATTTTCTAAACATTGTTCAACAAATTTCAGCAGACGGCAAATTAAGCGCCCTTGATAAAATCAACCAAATTATTACGAATGTATTTAGATATAGGGCAGCCCAGATGGAAAACCGGCTCAAATTTTTAAAACTCTTAGAAAATGAGGGTAATCTAAAGCTCGCCGGCAGGATCAATGAATACATCCTGCTCTACGGAAGCCCGGTGATTCGTTCAATTATCGAGCAGGGTATCCATGAAGGTACGTTTGTTACAGAGTTTCCTGCCGAAGCTGCCGAACTATATATACAATTAAGTAACATCATGAATAACGTCATTACAAAACTTCTGATGAATACTCAAAACCGTTCCGAAGCCGAAGCCGCCATCAAAAAAAAGACACTATTTTATGAAGAAACCTTTGAGAAACTTCTGGGTATCAAAAAAGGATGTATTCATTTATCAGATACGATTTTGCAGTATTACTTCTAAAAACTATTATTGATGTAATCCTTTTTGTTACTACAAATGTAATACTAGGCGAAGATATTATCAACAACCCATTCAGTTCCTCATATGATGACACTTAATTCTGGTAACGGCATTGCATAATCACTGTTATTCGATGATCCTCGTCTGTTCTTTATTCATTTCGAATCCATCGATGAACCGTTATCGTTTGCGAAAAAAGTAGCCAAAACATTTAAACTACTGAAGTGCTAATCTCACTTTTCTAGTGTAAAACGGTAGTTACCGCAACCGGCAGCTACCGTTTTCTTGCTACACTAATGGAAATTTGTCTTATTTCAATAGTCACTTACTCTTTTAAAGTCGTATTATGTAACATTGCTTGGAATATTTACTACCGGCGAGAACCTACTGAACGAATGAATGCTTCCGGATCAATAATGAATCTTCCCTCGGCAGTCGTAGTTTTTGTTTCAATTAATCTCTCCATTATCTTGTCGAAACTGAGATCGGGATTAACCTGCCATGCTAAAGCGGCCAGTCCAACAACATAAGGAATTGCCCAACTAAAGCCTCCTTCACCCCAATAAATATATTGCTCGTCTCCATTATTACTTGCTGTGGTTCGAAAATCTCCCGGAACAAGAATGAAAGTACTAACAAAAGTACTCCCCTTTAGATAGTTGCTGAGTTTATAATTTCGTGGATTATTTCCGTCACTTGAGGGAATGCATCCGCCCCATGTAACCCCTCGTAGTAAATTGGAATAAACCACTACCAGTCCTTCTGTTTCGGCTTTTTTTAGAGTTTCTTGCCATTTGCTCCAATTGCGATCGTATTCTCCTATCCCATCGGAGATAGAGACAATTTTTATTCCTTCGTTGGAAGGAAGGGATTTATTGATCCGACGAATACTGTTAATTGCATCTATGTAATACTTGAAGTTATCTCCAACATCCGGAGTGGCAAAATAGTATATTTTCGCCCCACTCGCGACCCCACAGGTCTTACCCGCCAAAATAGAGGCACATGCTAAACCGTGAAAATGCGGATTTGTTTGGGGCGTTCCTACTTTGACATAAGTCATTCGATCATCAAATTCGTTATGGGTAGGAAGAATCGGTTTATCGATGATCGCAACAGTAATTCCTTTGCCGTTAATCCCTCGTTCATGAATTTTCTGTATATTTAATCCCGGATCTCTCCCTGTATTCATCCATATATCCGGATTAAACCCTTGGGGTAGTTTATTCTCTGCCGGCCATTTTGTATTCTGGTCAAAACTGATATTTGAAAGGCAGTCGATCGAAACCCCCGATAGATCCTTTTCCGATACATCCTTGCCTATAAATCCATATATTCTTTCTAATTCCGTGTGGAACTTCAGATCTTCATCCGTGACCACTTTGGGAAGGTTCTCCGGATTGATCCCCAAGTTCTTCGGATCCATTTGGCCTGGACCCGATCGAAAAAGAACAAAAATTCCTATTACCGACAAAAGTAAAATTGCGACAATAATAATCAAGATCTTCTTTGACACTTTTTACCCCCCGCTTCAACTCGATTCATCGAAAATAAAGACTGATAAACCTTAACAGTTCTCGTCCCTTAAATAATCAACATTTTTATTCCTTAAAATCCTCTAGTAACTGTCCGCTGGAATTGGCCTAAAATTTTTCATGTTGATTCTTCCTCCCTGTCTAAAAAAACTTAAAAACCCCAACATCTTACAGCCACAATACCGACATAAAATTCTGTAAAATTTATAGAAATCCTTCCTTATCTGATAAAAATAACCATCGCAATTTATGATACTGGTTGCCAGGCAAATCATATATCTATTCTTTTCCTACTCATATCCAACACGGCATAAAACGGACGACTTATTTACAAACCCTAGAAAGGCACTTTACCAGTGAAGTCTTTTCAAATAATTAGCCAAACGCGTTCGCTTTACAAGCCATCTGAGCTTATTTTCTCTTACTTGCTTTTACTGACTCACCCGTAAAATTTAGTTTCGTTGGGCAGACAAAGGCTTGGGTTAGAGTTCGAGAACAACCCTTCGATATTCCCTTGGTAAAGAAACAAAAAACGCCCCTGCAAGGGCGTTTGAGTATATGAAAACTGATTGAAGCGATTTGATCAAATTTTTTTTATGACAACCGGGATTTATAATCTTCGTAACCGAAACGTCTCACGATCTTTATCCCTTCCGTTTCGTTAAAAAGGGCGATGGCCGGGAGATTGAGGCCGTTGAATGTATTATTCTTAACCATGGAGTAATGGGCCATATCACAGAAGACCAGTCTATCTCCGGGCTCCAGCGGCTTTTTAAACGAATAGTCGCCGATGATGTCTCCGGAAAGGCATGTCCTGCCGCCAAGTCTGTAAGTGTAAGGATATTCATCGGGCTTTCCGGCATCAATGATATTCGGCCGGTAAGGCATCTCCAGCACATCGGGCATGTGACAGGCGGCCGAGGTATCCAGGATTGCGGTTTTCATGCCGTTTTCCACGACATCGAGGACCGTGGCAACCAGGAAACCCGTGTTTAAAGCCACCGCCTCGCCCGGTTCCAGGTAGACATCTACTCCATACTTGTCCTTAAAAAACATAATCGAACGGATCAGAGTATCAATATCGTAATCCGACCGGGTAATGTGATGCCCCCCGCCGAAATTGAGCCATTTCATCCCTTTGATGAAGGGGCCGAACTTCTCATCAACCACCTTGATGGTGCGTTCGAGGGTATCCGAGTTTTGCTCGCACATGGTATGGAAATGAAGCCCGTCAATGCCGTCAAGCTCATCCGGGCGAAAGTTGGCCAAGGTCACTCCCATTCTGGAGTTCTGATAGCAAGGATTATAAATGGGAACCTCGATCTCGGAATACTCGGGATTGATGCGAATCCCGCACTCAATCTTCTTGGCAGCCGCATTTTGTACCTTCGCCTTGAAGCGGTTCCACTGGCTAAAAGAATTGAAGACAATATGATCGCAATAACGAAGGAGTTCATCAAACTCTCCGGGGACATATGCCGGAGCGTAAACATGAACCTCCTTGCCCATTTGCTCAAAACCCAACCTGGCTTCAAATAACGAACTCGCGGTTACGCCCTTTAGATATTGGGCCACCAAAGGGAATACGGCGAACATTGAAAACCCTTTTAAGGCTAGCAAAATACCGCATCCCGAACGTTCCTCCACCGAGCGGAGTATCTCCAGATTTTTGATGAGAAGCCTTTCATCAACAACATAGCAGGGTGACGGTAACGCGTTAAAATCAAGGTTCATTTTCGATCTCCATTCCGTAGCTTACTTTGCTGCATACATCCAGCGATTACATACGACTAGACGCGGGTTTCTGTTGGAACCTTCCTATGCAAAAAAGTATGGACCCCCAACTTACCCCTCGATGAGGGAGGGCGAAAAATCCTCCTGCCACGGCAATCCATATCGATTCAAAGCATCCATATAGGGATCGGGATCGAATTCCTCCACATTGAAAACGCCGGGTTTTTTCCAGAAGCCTTTTAAAACCATCATGGCGCCGATCATTGCCGGAACGCCGGCCGTATAAGCAACAGCTTGCGAACCGACTTCGGCATAGCATTTCTCATGATCACAGACATTATAAACGTAATAAGTCTTTGGTTTACCGTTCTTGATTCCCTGGATGATACAACCGATGTTGGTTTTACCTTTGGTTCTTGGCCCAAGGGATGCGGGGTCCGGTAAAACCGCCTTCAGGAATTGCAGAGGGATGATCTGTTTTCCTTCATACTCAATCGGTTGAATGGAGGTCATCCCCACATCCTGAAGGGCACGTAAATGATTGAGATAACTTTCGGAAAAAGTCATCCAAAACCGTATCCGTTTCAGTCCCTTGATGTTAACGGCCAGGGACTCCAATTCCTCATGGTATAGCAGATAGATGTTTTTCGGGCCGATCTCCGGAAGATTATATACTTTTTTCACGGCAAGGGGTTCAGTCTCGATCCAGGACCCGGACTCAAAATAGCGGCCATTTGCCGTTACTTCCCTGATATTGACCTCGGGGTTGAAATTGGTTGCAAATGGATATCCGTGATCGCCCGCATTGGCATCGACAATATCCACTGAATGAATCTCGTCAAAATAATGTTTTTGAGCATAGGCGCAAAAAACCCCGGTGACACCGGGATCAAATCCGCTCCCTAACAGCGCGGTTATTCCTGCCTTGGTGAACTTTTCCTTATACGCCCACTGCCACTTATATTCGAACTTGGGAATATCTGGAGGTTCGTAATTGGCGGTATCCACGTAATCGACGCCTGTCGCCAAGCAGGCATCCATGATGGATAGATCTTGATAAGGAAGAGCGACATTGATCACAATATCCGGTTTGTAGCTTTTGATCAGGTCGATGACCCTGTCGGTCTTATCGGCATCAAGCTGAGCAGTATGAATCCTGGTACGGCTTCCGGCCAATTTACGCTTGATGGCGTCGCATTTTTGCAGGGTTCTGCTGGCTAAACAAATGTCCTCAAAGACTTCCGGACTCTGGCAGCATTTATGAACCACAACACTGGAAACTCCTCCAGCGCCGATAATCAAAGTTTTTCCCATATCCGTAAACCCCTCCTAATTTCCATAAATTCGTTTAACCAGGATGATTGCAACGGGACCTTTTTACCAGGATGATTATACAGAAAATGTTCCAAACAATCAATAAAAATGACAAAAAAAGAAGCCCTTTTCTAAAAAAGGACCAGGTTTGTAGAAACATCTTCCAAATGAATTATTCTATTGCATTGTTTTACAATTTTCATAATTTTATGGAACGTGTGCTTGCAATGACTGTAGATCGTTGTGACCTTCCGCATGAACTATCGTTCCTTTTGTTTGATCGCGCATCCGGGTATCGATTTCACACGTTCCAATCACACCGCCTTGAGCCGCCAACAGACACTCTGAAAATCCCCGGACATTTTCGTTTCGGGTATATTTAGCCCGGCATTGATAAGTACATCGCCACTATAGATCCGGTCCTCGGAGTGTATTTTATAATCCAACTGCTCATCTAGGCCTTTCAAACGGAGCGTTCTGAGAGGCGGAGCCGCTTCCGCCAATACTCGGAAATAGAAGGCCACAGCTTCTTTTTTGTCTTCGGATACATACATCCAAGCGGCCTCATTTCCTTCGAAGGGGCTCTGTAAGCGGTACAACTCACCAAATTGCACCACCGGCCGAATTTCTTTGTAGAAGGCCACTTGTTCCTTGACGAGCATTTGCTCTTCAGGGCCAAGCTTATTCAGATCAAGTTCATATCCCAAATTACCGGAACATGCCGCATGTCCCCGGGTATCCAGGGGAGTGACCCGTTTTAATTGATGATTGGGAACCGCCGACACATGGGAGGTCATCGTGATTGCCGGATATACCAAACTGTTCCCGTACTGGATTTTTAGCCGGGCTATCGCGTCGGTATTATCGCTGGTCCAAATCTGGGGCATATAGTAGAGAATACCGGGGTCAAAACGACCGCCACCCCCGGAACAGCCTTCAAACAGGATATCCGGGAAAGCAGTGGTGATATAATCCATGATCCGATAAAGATTTATCATATACCGATGAGCCGTTTCCCGTTGGCGCTCCGGGGGAAGATTGGCCGACCCAATCTCCGTCATATGCCGGTTCATATCCCATTTGACATAGGTGATAGGCGCACTCCTTAAAATATCGGATACCATCGTAATCAGTGCCCGGCAGACATCCTCACGTGATAAATCAAGAATCAATTGATGCCGTCCCTCGGAACTGTTTCTACCCGGCACATGGAGGCACCAATCCGGGTGTTCCCGGTACAACTCGCTATCCGGGGAGATCATTTCCGGTTCAAACCACAGCCCGAATCGGAGGTTTAGTTTACGGACCCTGTTTGCCAAATCCTCCAACCCTAAAGGCAACTTTTCGCGATTTACGAACCAGTCTCCCAAAGAACTCGTGTCGTCATTCCGTTTCCCGAACCATCCGTCATCGAGTACAAACAGTTCCATTCCTAAATCCTGCGCGGTTTTAGCAAGCCGTTCAATGCTGTCGGCATTAAAATCGAAATAAGTCGCTTCCCAATTGTTGATTAAAATCGGGCGCACTTGATCCCGATACTGGCCGCGACACAGCCTGGTCCGATACAACTGATGGAAAGTGCGGGACATGGCCCCTAAACCCTTAGAGGAAAAAACCATAACCGCTTCAGGGGTCTGAAATGACTCGCCCGGCTCTAACAGCCAGGAAAAATCAAAGGGATTGATGCCCATTCCCACTCGTATAGTACGGAATTGATCCACCTCAACCTGGGCCAGGAAGTTGCCGCTATAAACCAGATTAAAAGCAAAAACCTCTCCGTAGTCCTCATTCGCATCTTTTTGAAGTAAGGCCAAAAACGGATTATGCTGATGACTACTGGCGCCACGACAACTTCCGATGGAT
>DASVMB010000046.1:0-10156 GCA_036384575.1 Bacillota bacterium | reverse complement strand
GCAATTGCCGCTACGTTTGTCGGTGGAACCTCGACGACCGGCGGAGAAGGCAGTATTATGAAAACAGTTCTCGGTGTTCTCTTGCTTGGGATGATTGCCAATGCTTTGAATTTGTTAAATGTTTCACCTTATTGGCAACCTGCGGTGACGGGCTTGATTATTCTTATTGCTGTAAGTCTGGATACTGCGGGGAAACGCCGTTGAACCAAATGAGAACTTGACAACGAGATTGAAGGAGGTGATGGCTTAGGAATTACTTTTTTCGTGAATGGGAATAAGTCTAAAAAAACCAGGAGGAAAATTAATGAAGCGCATCAAGAAGAGTATTTTGTTTGTCGCCCTTTTGGCTATGGTGTTTTCCGTAAGCATCAACATTAATGCCGCCAAGCAATACACTGTCGGCGCAACGATTTGGAACATGTCCGTTCCGTTTTATTCCAATTTCATTAAAGGCTTGCATGACGGTGCCGCTAAGTATGGTTTAAAGCTTTTACTCCGCGATGGACAAGGTGATCCCAATACGCAGGTGGCAGTCGTGCGCCAGTTCATTGCCGAAAAAGTCGACATGATTCTAATCGTCCCTGGAGACGCTCAGGCTGTGGTTCCAGTTATTCAACAGGCGAATGCTGCTAAAATTCCAGTGATTTCGGTTAATAACCAGGCCGGTGCAGGCGCAAAGATTGTTACCTTTGTAGGCGCCGATGATTACTATTTTGGAAAACAGCAGGCCAAGCTGTTGACTAAAGCGATTGGCAATTCCGGTCAAGTCGGTTATATCATGGGGCAATTAGGTACCTCCGCACAGACTTTACGGAAAAAAGGATTTACGGACTTTTTAAAGGATTACCCCAATATCAAAGTGGTCTCAGAGATCAGTGACAATTGGGATAGCGCCAAAGCCTTAGCTGCAGCCCAGGATATGCTCTCGCGCTATGCCAAAGGTTCCATAGATGCGATTGTTTGTCAGGGACCGGAAGCTGTAGCCGCCGCTAAATTTACTCATGATTCGGGACGGGACGAGGTCCGCTGGATCTTGGGCGATTATCCGCAAGATGTGCGCGAAGCCATTCAAAATGGCAATGTATACGGAACTGTGGATCAAGATCCTTATCCTCAAGCTGTTGAAGGGATGCATATGTCACTTCTTTATCTGACCGGAAAGAAGTCGCAAATTCCGACCCCCAATTACTTTTTGGAATTACCGCTTATTACCAAGGACAATGTTTCGAAGTATAATCCGGCTTGGTAAGAATCCCGGTGAATATCCGGGAGGATTTGGAATCCTCCCGGATATTAAAAAACATAAAGGGGCCAATAATGATGGAAATGGACACAGATTTCATATTGGAAATGCGGGATATCGTAAAAAAATTTGCCGGTGTCCATGCGCTTGATAAGGTCAATTTTCTCCTAAAACCTGGTGAAATCCACGCCCTCGTGGGGGCCAACGGTGCGGGCAAGTCAACGTTGATGAAGGTATTGGCCGGGATTTACCCTGATTATGAAGGAACCATCATATTGCATGGTAAGGAAATTCGCTTCAGTAATCCCCGGCTGGCTTTGGAGTCCGGGATCGCCGTGATCTACCAGGAGTTCAATCTAGTCCCGCAATTAACGGTGGCGGAGAACATTCTGTTAGGCCGTGAGCCGTTACGGAAATTGGGCCGGATTCCTTTGCTAAACTGGCCGGCGTTGCATGATGAAGCGGCGGAGTTGTTGGCCGAGTTAAAATTTACGTTACCCTTGGATGTTCAAGTGGCGGAACTGGGAGTCGCGGATCAACAGTTGGTGCAGATCGCAAAAGCGATGGCTACTCACGCTCGCGTATTGGTGATGGATGAGCCTACTGCACGGCTTTCCCGTACTGAGCGGGATAACCTGTTTGAGATTATGCGCCGTTTAAAAGTGGGCGGGACCAGTATTGTTTATATATCCCATTTTCTTGAAGAAGTTTTTATGATTGCCGAACGGGTTACGGTTATGCGGGACGGCCGAAATGCGGGTACTGCTTTGATTTCTGAGCTAAACCGTCCTGAGTTGATCAAGATGATGCTCGGCCATGAAGTTATGATGGATAATAGTAAACGGGATACTCACAAGGATCAGGCCATTCTAAATGTCGAGCACTTAAGTAATAGCGCCAAATTTCAAGATGTCAGTTTTTCATTATATGCGGGTGAGATTTTAGGTATTGCCGGTCTGGTGGGTTCAGGCCGCACCGAGCTGGCGCGTACAATCTTCGGCGCGGAACCTCGCAAAAAGATCCGAGGCCGAATCGATGTAAACGGCTCGATATTTCAGGCTACATCCCCAAAGGCAGCTATCTCCCGCGGTATCGGCTTGGCTCCGGAGGACCGGAAACAGCAGGGTCTGGTTTTAATTCGTCCAGTGGAAGATAACATTTTACTCTCCAGTACCAGTAGGTTACGCCACGGTTGGTTTATGGATCTATCAGCCCGTCGTCAATTGATGGAAAAAATGATTCAACGGTTAAGTATCAAATGTACCGATTCCAAAGTACTAGCCGGTACTTTAAGCGGCGGAAATCAACAAAAAGTCGTATTGGCTAAGTGGTTGGCAGCCAAGACGCATATTCTGATCCTCGACCAACCTACCGCGGGAATCGATATCGGCACCAAGGAAGAGATCTACCGCCTACTGAGAGAATTGGCCGATGACGGCAGTGGATTGATCGTAATCTCCGATGACCCGGAAGAGCTCTCCCGGATCTGCAGTAGGGTTTTGATTATGCGTAAAGGCCGGATGGTTAAGGAGCTAACCGGTAATCCATCCAGTGAGGAGGTTTTAGCGGGAGTTACCGCCGAGTATTAAAAGCGGTGTAAAGACGTTTATGATTTAATGATACACATGGCTTGTATCCCGCTAGATAAGGAATGTTATACGCGATTCATGTCCATCCCCATGATATTCGGGATGAGGGTGCCGAGCGTGTGGTGGAAAACATCACGGAACTTGGAAAAATTAAGACCATTATTGCAGAAGCGATGACACTTGAAGAAAGGCATCCCTACCCCGATGGGGTCTTGCCTCATAACCCCCGGCATTCAGTGGTAGTCAGCTGGGCCACTCTTGAAGTTCCTTTATCCGGCCGCCTTTTTTCGGGGTTATCAATTCAGCCGGTGCCTTCGGCTGAGGTTTTGGCTGGTAATGACTATATCGGGTTGCTGAGAAAAGCAGCCGCAGTTGGTGGGGCTACTGTCATCCCCTGGGTCAAAGGACTAAACGGCGCTTTTTCCGGTCGAATTGAGGATTTGTCGGTCAAAACACTGGATGGTCAACCGGTTCCGACCTGGTTGTGCCCATCCCGCCCGGAGACTTTCGAATATATTGCCTCGTTGATTGAAGGAATTCTGGATCGATATCCTTCCGAAGCGATCCTGCTGGATCGCATGCGTTACCCCGATTGGAGCGGAGCTAATGTTCAGCCCGAGAGGATGCTAACCTGTTTTTGTGATTCGTGCTGCCGGATGATGGAAGATGAAGGAATCGACTTGGCGTTATTAAAAAGTGTTCTCAAAAGGTTTTTAAAACAGCCCGATCAACCGGGGGGGCGGTTTCAGAATCTTTCCGGCGCTGAATTGAATGAGATTAGAAAATGGCTTGGGTTCAGGGCCGCTTTAATTACGCGATTGGTTGATCGAGTGAGCACCCAGGTGAAAATATATAATCAAACCAGGCATATGAATACGAAATTTTGGCTTAATTTATGGCCGCCTTCGTTTGCTTGGTTTCTCGGCCAAGATTATCAAGCATTAGGAAGGTTATGCGACGGGGCGAAACATTTTCCTTATCACCGATTGGGCGGTGGCGCAGATTTGAAGGGACTGGTAGAGGCGCTCGCCATTCATGAAGACAGGGAAGCCCAGGAAAAAATCTTTCTTATGGTCATGGAACTTTTGCAGATCCCTTATGCCATGAGTTTTGAAAAGTTTAAAGAATTTGGATTTCCCGTAGATTTTGTCGGCCGGGAAACAGGTATTGCCAAGCAGGCTTTTGGCCACTGCAAACAGATTTTTAGCGGCATTCAAATATGGAATACGCCAATGGAAGAGATCGATAAGGCATGCGATTCCGCACGCAGAGGCGATGCCGATGGATTTTTCTTTTATTGTTACGGCTGGGCTGAATTAAAGGCGTTGCAAACCATAGGACGGATTATTGGCTAAGTGTCAAATCTTGATAAGGTAAATTGAACCGATTCCATAAAGCTGATGCAAGATAAGAAGGCTGAAAGTAACGATATACCTATATTTATAGGCACATCGAACTTTGAGCCTTATTTTTTCGAAAAAATTTTCTGAGAAATTTCGGAAACTTAAGAAGGATATCAATCGATCGGGTTTAATTATTATTGTGTTGGAAGCGGTTCCAAAATTATCGGTCATTCAAAAAATTATCCAATATTGGCGGGGGGTGGTTAAGGAGAGGAATTGCGGCTTTTATCCGGTTTTTTTCTTTCAATATCTATTTAAAGGAGGAGTATCTCTTGAAAAAGTCGTTATTAACGGTTTTATTGGTGGCAGTAGTGCTGACCGCGATTTTAGCGGTTCCATTCGCCTCCGCGGCGCCCAAGACGATTACTTTCTGGCATTATATGGTGGACCGGAACGATCTGCTGCAAAGCTTTGCCCAGCAGTATGAGAAGGCTACCGGGGTGAAAGTTGATGTCCAGCTCTTCCCCGGTGACCAGGATGTGGAGAAGAAAGTGGAAGCCGCGATTCAGGCGGGTACCGCACCGGACATTTATACCAGTAACGGTAGCGCCGACCCGGTTAAGATCGAAGGCAAGGCCCGTTGGATTAAAGCCGGCGGAATGCTCAATTTGGATAAATACGTAACCGGTGCCTGGCGGAAGAATTACATTCCTTCCCTTCTTTCCAATATCTCCTTTGCCTCCGGCAACCAATACGGCGTAGAGCCTGGTTTGTACGGCCTGCCGTTAGATTCGGTCAATATGCAGATCCTGTACAATAAGGAACTCTTCCAAAAAGCCGGTTTGGATCCGAACCGTCCCCCCAAAACCTGGGCTCAGTTCATCGCTGCCGGCAAGAAGCTGAAGGCCGCCGGGATCACTCCTTTTGCGGGTGGATTCGGGACCTGGCTCGGGATTAGCATCTGGGAAGTATACGCTTGGAACATCATGGGCGAGAAGGGCATGATTCAGGCCCAAAATAACGGGAAACGCTTCACCGACAAGAACTGGGTCAAAACCTTCCAGATCTTCGCCGATATGCGCGATGCCGGAATGTATGCCGACGGCATGGCCACATGGGATAATCCTGACGCGGAACGTCTCTTCGCCCAGGAGAAAGTCGCCATGTTATATGACGGGTCTTGGGGTATCGGCGTCATCAAATCGGCCAATCCCAATTTGGTACCGAAGGTCGGCGCATTTTTACCGCCTTCTGCCGGCAGATATCCTCAATACATCCAAGGCGGTTACGGTGTAGTTTTGGCGGTTAACGCAGTGAGCCCGAATAAGGATGAAGCCATCAACTTCTTGAAGTGGTTGACCGCTCCGGAGCAACAAGCCCAATACGCCAAGACCAGCTTTAACCTGCCGGCCAGCTCCGAAGTTACCAAGAAAGTCAAACTCGACGGTGGCGTGGGTGATTTTGCCGATGACGCCGGTCGCATCATTCCTAACGTCGGTTTGAAGGGCCGCGGCGGTGATGTGGACACCGAGATCACCCGGGGAATTCAATCCATCATGCTGAAGAAGAAGACCCCGCAACAAGTGGTGGATGATGTGAATAAAATTTGGGCGGCTTCGCTGTTGAAGTAGTCTATCTTTGATCCTGCCGGGGGGCCTAACCGCCCCCCGGCAGGCTATACAGAAAAGGGTGAAGGGCGTGGCACAGCACTTAACGGAATCCAAAACCTGGAACCGGCTGAAAGATTATTGCGGCAATTATCTGTTTATTCTCCCCGTGGTTTTGATCTTCTCGGCGTTCAGCCTCTATCCGATTTTACGGACGATCCAATTGTCACTATTTAAATGGAACGGTATCGACCCCCAGATGACTTGGGTGGGATTACAAAACTTTTATGTCATCTTCGCCATGGATCCGAACTGGTGGACGGCGATGTGGAATGCAACCAAATTCGCCATTCTTGGAGTGCTCGTTATGCAATCCCTCTCTTTGGGATTGGCGTTCTTGGTCGATCGACGCAGTAAGCAATCGGATTTTTATAAAGCAGTCTATTATATCCCTACGATTCTCTCCCCGATGGTCGTCGGTTACGTTTGGAAATGGATTTATGACCCCAATGGCGGAGTGCTTAATTTTTTGTTGGATAAGGTAGGGCTTCACATATTAACCCGGTCCTGGTTGAGTGATCCTGGGTTAGCGTTATTTGCGGTTTCGGCGGCATCGATCTGGGCTGGTTTCGGTTATTCGTTTGTGCTTTTTTTGGCGGGATTGAAAGGGATCTCGGCCGATATCTACGAGGCGGCCAAGGTGGACGGGGCGAACGGCTGGAAACAGTTTTGGTACATCACCCTGCCGATGCTCCGGCCAATCCTGACGGTAGTCACGATTCTGACCATTCTCGGCGCCATGCAGTTGTTCCCTTTGGTAGATGCGATGACCAACGGCGGACCGGGTTTCGCCACCCAGGTTCCGGTAAAGTCCATTTACGACGAGTGTTTCAAGAATTATCATTACGGTTACGCCAGCGCTTATTCGGTCATCTTTGGCCTGATACTCCTGATCATCTCCATGACCCAGATGGAGATCTCAAGGCGCTATGATGTTTAGATCCACCCGACTTGCCAAGCTTTACTGCATTTATAAATCTATTTTCAGTCGAACGTAACCCAATCAAGGGGGTTAGCTTTCATGTCAAATACTACAACCATCAGGGAAAGGATATTCATGGGTTCAAATCCGGCGACACGGGGCAAGCGGAGTATTGCGGATGTATGCCGCGAGATTTTTCTGTTCCTGATCGCCCTGTGTTGCATCTTTCCGTTGCTCTGGATGATATCCACTGCCTTGAAGGGGACCGAAGAGGCGTTCACCAGTTTCAACCTGATTCCTAAAGTCTGGCGGTTCGATAATTTTAAAGTTGCCTGGGAACAAGCAAATTTCTCGTTATACTTCTTTAACAGCACCGTGTACACAATCTCCGTCATGTTCGGGGTTTGGCTCGCGGCCACCCTGGGCGCCTACGGTTTTGCCCGGCTCCAAATGCCCGGCAAAAAGGTTATTTTCTATATTCTCATCGGGTCTTTGATGGTTCCGATTCCGGGTTCTTTCATCCCGCTGTACTTGATGATGAACAGTTATCATCTGGCCGGAACGCGTCTCGGTTACATCCTGCCCATGATCTCAAGCGGCTTGGCCACTTCGATCTTCATCCTGAAAAGTTTTTTCGAGAGCATTCCGAAGGAGTTCGAGGAGTCGGCCCGGCTGGACGGTTGCAGCAAGCTTGGAATCTTCTCCCGGATCATGATTCCGCTCTCCCGTCCGGCTTGGGTCACGGTGCTTATCTTTACCGCCCTGGCGACATGGAATGATTATCTCTGGGCCTTAATCATGTTCAGCAAGAAGGATCTCATGCCCATCCAGGTCGGGCTCAGGGTTTTTCAAGGACAATACTTTACCCGATACGAAATGCTGATGGCCGGGACAGCCATTGCGGCGTTGCCGGTGATTGTTTTGTTCATCATCTTTCAGCGCAACATCGTCTCCGGTGTGACGGCCGGCGGGATCAAAGGCTGACAATCAAAACGAAAAATTTCCCTATCGGATCCAGGAATCGGATACCGCCGGGCGAATCATTAAACGCTACTCAATTTTTGACATTCATGATTGCGTATCGTTTTTGAAAAGTAGGTCATCTCCCGGCCCCGTACGAGGCAATGGTGGCATCTCGTAACGCGCCAAAATCCCGTATCATTGAACTCATTTATAAGAGGAACATCATGGCTACTTTAAAAGACATCTCCCGGGCCGCCGGAGTATCCGTCGGAACGGTTTCGCGGGTAATCAACCATTCCCCCAATGTTTCCGAGGCCAAACGTCAAAAAGTGCTCCGGATCATGGAGGAAATGAGTTATCAGCCGAACTTTATGGCTCAGGTCTTGAGCAGAAAGGGTTCTAAAACCGGTGAACTTGGCCTGGTGGTCACCGGCATCGACAACCCTGCCAATGTGGAGATCGTGCGGGGCGCTACCGAGGAGGCCAATCACGTCGGCTATACGGTGATGCTTTGTACCGCCTGGAGCACTCCGGAGATCACCCGGTATTTGGAGGTCTTCATCCGTCGCAGGGTTGAAGGGGTAGCTATCGCCTCCTATATGGATTCCCGGACGTTACTCAGCGTGAGTAAATTGCAAACTCACGGCATTCCTCTGGCAGTCAGCAGGGATGCCGGTTGGCCCATTGCCAAGGACGACGGAGGTCTAAACCGCTTACCCATCGCCACCGTGGACTTCGAGTCGGCTCATTCGTGCGAACAGGCCATCCAGTACCTGATTGGTCTCGGTCACCAGCAGATTGCGGTGATCAGCGGTAATGCCGAATTGAATGAGAACGATCCGCGGCTGTTGGGTTATAAAAATGCCTTGGAAAAGGCAGGTCTGGAATTTAATCCGGAACTGTTATTCCCGGGGGGGACCGATACCATCATGACCGGGGTCCACTCGATGCAGGAGATTTTAGCCACGCGCCGCGATATCACCGCTGTTTTCGGTTTCAATGATTTGCTCGCCATCGGAGCGATGCGTGCCTTGCAAGAAGCAGGAGTCCGGGTTCCCGAGGAGATCTCGGTAATCGGTTTTGATAATATCCTGATGAGCAGTTTCGTTAATCCGCCCCTATATACGATCAACGTCCCCAAATATGAGATTGGGCAGGCCTTAATCCGTGAGTTGATTGGAGTCATTCAAGGTACGGCTCAAGGCCATGAATTACTCGGCACCAATTTTGTGGTACGCCAGTCATCGGGTTTTGTTCGCACGCGCACGTAATGCCGCTACTAAACCCCGGATATGATCTGGAATTTCATCACCGCGGAAAGGAATCCTGTCCATGGATGAGCCAAGGCACAGTTCTCAATGGATCTTTAGAGGAAGCTCCGGAGAGTTCAGTATGGAACAACCGGAACGTACCAACTATCTTTATTTTCCACTCGCCAATGATTCCGGCATGATCTCCGCCGTTACTCCACTGCTGCATGGCGACCTAAAAACCGGCCAGAACAGTTTTCTGCTCGCCCCGGTAACGGCGGAGGATTTACATAATTCAAGATCGGCCCGGAATTTTTGGATATTTATCGAAGAATACGGAGCCTGGTCGGTGGGGGGTAACTCCCCCCGCCAGATGATGTTGAATTTTTCGGATACCCCGGAAGCGGTAACGCTTGAGGCCGGCCTTCTCTGGCACAAGATTACCCGCACCAACCCCGAGCTTGGAATCACCGCCGAGATCACCAATTTCGTTCCCGCTACCGCTGATACCGTGGAATTGATGCGGGTAAGGATCACCAACACCGGCTCCGCTCCGGTTCGCTTCACCCCCACCGCCGCCATTCCCATTTATGGCCGTTCCGCAACCAATATCCGGGATCATCGCCATGTCACCTCGCTGCTGCACCGGATCCGGACGACTCCTTCCGGGGTGGTGGTCAAGCCCACTTTTTGTTTTGATGAGCGGGGTCATCTTTTGAACCGGACGAATTACGGGGTTTTCGGGGTCACCGGAACCGGAGGGAAACCGGTTGGTTTTTTCCCGAAGGTCGAGAGTTTCATCGGCGCGGGCGGATCCTTTGAATGGCCTGAAGCAGTGGTCCGTAACCGGGTCGACTTTTGCCGGGCGGGCGAGGAGTTTGCCGGCTGGGAAGCTGTTGGAGCAATCCGCTTCCGGGAAGAGAGCCTGGAACCTGGTGCTTCGTGCAGTTACATCATGGTTATGACAATCTCCGAGGCCGAAACCGACTTGGAATATTTCGTGGAAAAGTTCGGGACGGATGAGGCCTTTGAACAATATCTCCGGGAAAACAAGGCATTTTGGGATCGGAAGCTCAGTAGCCTCGTTTTTAACAGCGGCGATTCCGATTACTCCAATTGGTTGCGCTGGGTGGGAATCCAGCCTATATTGCGGCGGATCTGCGGCTGCTCATTCCTGCC
>DASVMB010000045.1:0-3817 GCA_036384575.1 Bacillota bacterium | reverse complement strand
GTGCGGCAAACGGATTCTGTTGATGGCTGCTGGAGCCTCTCTTGCTCTCGATAGACTGAGACCCCTGTGTCAAGGCCCTTCTTTCGATATGCCTTTCCCGCCCCCAAGCCCCGGATAAGTAAAGAAACTCATAATCGGCATCATGAAAGTCAACATTGGCGCTTAACACTCTAAGGATTTTTAAATTCTCGTTTCCGCAGTTTACTAGTTTTACCGTTCGGGCGATGGCAGGGTAATTTTCAAACACTGTATAGGAAAGGATGGCCCTTAACCCGGAAACCTCATCAAGAAGGTCAATTTCCAGGGTTTCAGCATCTAGCGGACTTTCTACATAGGTTGCGGGAAGGCCAAACAGTTTCGGCTTACCTTTAAAAATCCGATGCCCCTTATAGCGCAAGTCGGTGATGGTAGAACCGTTCTCCAGCTGTATTTGATAGGCCGGGGTGCGGAAATCGCTATTGCCGAAGGCCGGGTATTCCTGGGGAACAGTATCCAACGAAAATCCCTCATCTAGGGGATCCGGCGTTGGTGAGAGAGGTTTTCGTCCATAAGGTATCAGGCGGGATAAATCATGGCTTCGGATCTTTCTGCCCCAGTAGAGGTGGACTAAATATCCTTCGCGATAAACTTTGAAAATATAGCTGCTATCTCCGGCCTGCAAATGAAAGGTCAGCGAATCCCGATCAAAAATAATCGGCATGGTGTTTCTCCAATCCACATTTTATAGTGTAAGTTCCGAAAGCAAAGTGTACCTGTTTCCTTTGACAATCAAATCCATCCCCGTCACGGAGGCTTTAGTTATTTTTATCCGGGTCTTGGTGATCTCCAAATGTAACTTTTCACCTTGCCACCATAAATTGAAACTAAGCCGTTCCCATGGTTCCGGCAGTTTCGGTTCAAGGTGCAATGTACCGTTATCATTGGAGACTCCCCCAAATCCCATGACCACTGCCAGCCAAATGCCGCCCATGGATGCCGCGTGAATCCCATCATTTGAAGAGACCGGATTCGGTCCCAGATCAATTCTCGCCGCTTTTTGGAAAAAACGGTAGGCGGCTTCGGAGCAATTGAAGTCATTCGCCACGATGCCGTGGACCGCCGCACTTAAAGAAGAATCATGAATGGTCCGCTCTTCATAATACTCCCAGTTGGCCTGTTTTACTTTTGGCGAAAAACGGTTCCGCAAAACGTATAACAGCATCACAACATCGGCTTGCTTTAACACCTGCAGATCACCGACTTGTTCCCGGGTGTATTCCTTAAGAATCGTTTGTTTTTCATCCGAACGCTTATATTTTTCAAGGTTGATGCAACCTTTACTCATAAAGGTATCATCTTGGGGAATAATATCGTCCGCATCCGGCTGCGGCAGATAGATTCGGTCGACTACGCCCCTGTATCTAGCCATTCTTTCTTCCAGACGGAGCTGATTGACGATATGTTGAAAATGACTCCAGTTTTTCCTGATCCCAAGTTCATATAATTGAATGGCGGTCCGGATTGTAAATTCCGCCATGTAATTGGTGTAAGCATTATTATCAATATGTTCCGTATACTCGTCGGGTCCGATGACATCATGAATGTGATATGCTTTTTTAGCTTCGGACCACTCCAGCCGGCTGTACCAGAACTCGGCACATTCAAAGATAATTTCGCTGCCAAACTCATTCATGAAGTCCTCATCAACGGTGGACAAATAGTAATTCCACGCAGCATAAGCAATATCCGCAGTAACATGGTGTTCCTTTATGCCCGACCATATCCTGGTTGCTTTTCCGGTCATGATATTGATCGCCGCCCATTCGGGGGTTTCTTCCGCGCCGCTCAAAGCCGATTCCCAGGGGTACATGGCTCCTTTGTAACCAAATTGATGCGCTTTATTCCTGGCGCCATCAATCGTGTTAAAACGGTACCTAAGCAATGTTCGGGCGATAGCAGGAAAGGTATGCTGAAAATACGGCAGGATAAAGATCTCGGTGTCCCAAAACACATGTCCTTTATAACCCTCTCCCGTGAGCCCCTTGGCTCCGATACTGAAACGCTCATCATGAAAAGGAGTCATGATCAGCAGATGATACTGGGCAAACCTAACCGCCAATTGGTCAAAGGCATCGGAGGTTTGAATCTCTACCCGGGCTTCCTCCCAATATTTCTGCCACTTGGCTTTACTATTGGCCAATAAACTATCATATCTCATTTTGCAAACTTCACTAAGGTGTTCCAATGAGTGTTTGATTAAGCCCTCTACACGAAGCCCGGTACCGATATCACTGTCGAGGCTGGTGAAGACATTACTTAATTTTTCGATGGTTAGTGTTGCTCCCGGATCAATACTTATTTTGGAGTTCTGATAAATACTGCGTCTTTCCAGCGAATACCCCCCGGGATTTACGACTTCCTTGTTGTCAATATAAAGCCGCACCCGACTGTTGATCACAAAACCAATATTGGACTCAATGGTAGTCTGAATTAACTGCATATATCGATCTTCATAAACCCGCTTATCGCCATCATGAAAATGCTGGACCCCGGAGTTGGTTTGGCGTCCATTGATTCCCGTTTTGACGGTTATCTCGGCCGGAACGGTCAAAGGAACGATGTCAACCTTGATCCCGATAAGGTGGCGATCATCCAGGGAGACAAACCTTCCAAAAGTCATTTGATATCTTTCAGATCTGGAGTTTTCCCAAACAATGCTCCTGGTAAGTTCCCCGGTTTTTAAATTCAGCTTGCGGCTGTATTCAAGAACCTTGCCGTTTTTGAGGGAAAACGGTTCATCATTAAAATGTATGAACATTTCCGTTAGATCCGCCGCATTTGGAAGCTCGGTCACTTCGGTAGCATCAAACTTGTCATAGGTCCCTGCCACAAACAGGTTTCTGGTTTGGCCAATATAGGGTTCTTCCATAGCCGACCTTAGCCCCAGATAACCATTGCCAAGAGCCAAAATACTTTCATATTTGCCTTGATATCTTTCATTGAAGCAGGTTTCCTCGATCATCCAGTTCTGTTCCTGACTTTTGCCACTTGCCTCATTCAGCACCGCAAAATCACCTCAGTCCAGAGTTACCGGTTTCCCTAATTCAGCCGATCGGTAAAGGGCATCGACAATCTTCTGGATCGCCAAACCCTGTTCCGCTGTACAAATCAATCCTTCATATCCCATACAAACATCGATAAAACTTTTAATACTTTGATGATGTTTATCCACCTCCGCAACGTATGGGAGCTCCATGTCCAAAAGACTGCCGTGTTTCTCAGTGAAGATAACCGGGGGAAAAACCGAGGCTCCCGCCTTTTCTCCGCATAATTCCACATTCATGAGAGAACGTTCTTTGATATTTAAGGCAAACGAGGTCTCCATTACCAAAGTCGCGCCGTTTTTGAAGCGGATAAATCCAAACGCCGAATCTTCAACCGTAAATCGGTTTGGATCCCAACTCCCCATCAATCCAACCCCGGCTCGAGTGCCAATTTTTTGATAGGCTGAAGCGCTCACGTAATCGGCTGCGGGAAAATCCATAAGGTAAAGAGCAGTATCCAACATGTGAACGCCAATATCAATCAACGGCCCTCCCCCCTGGATCTCCTTATTGGTAAAGACCCCCCAGCCCGGAATCCCTCTCCTTCTTAACGCTTTGACTCTGACATAATATATTTCGCCAAATTCACCACCGTCGATAAAACGTTTGATAGACTGTACTTCCTCACTTTGTCGAAAGTGAAAATTGTAAGCTAGGATTTTTTGATTTTCCTTGGCCGTTTGAGCCATTTTTTCCGCATCAACCTTTGAAATTGCCGGTGGTTTTTCACACAG
>DASVMB010000044.1:0-8264 GCA_036384575.1 Bacillota bacterium | reverse complement strand
CCACCGCGTGAACGAGTTTTCCCGAAGATTTCGGATCGTAAGCCGGGGTGTTGATCGTGCCTGTGCTGGACCCCCGTATATCGATGCCGATCTCCGCGCCTTGCTCGGCCAGAAAAACAGTGACTCCGGTCAGTGCGGCGTCATCGGTGTAGTGCCCGATTTTCAACCCAATTCTCGGTAACAATTGTTGATGCGCCATGGCGGCTCCATTTCTTAGCAAATATATCATTTTAGTAGAATATAGCATAAAACATATTCCGATGCAAGATTTCGGGAAGGAATCGCCGGATTGGCATTTTCCCGGCCTTGACCAATTATCTTGGTGACTGTACAATGTGCCAAAATCGATTCCGGGAGGGCATCAAAAAATGAAAACTCGTGTAGCTGTGGCTAGCAGTGACGGGAAGTATGTCAACCAGCATTTCGGGAGGGCGACCCAATTTTTGATCTTTGAGATGGGGCATGATCAAGATCGCGAAGACAATGATAATCCAATGGATCCCGGCGATCATTGCGAATACCGGTTTATTGAGTTGCGACGGAACGAACCGTCGTGCCCGGGAGAAGACCTTGAAGAGAATAAACATCTCCATGTGGTCCGTCTACTCCAGGACTGCCAGGCGGTACTGGTCAGCCGGATCGGTACCGGCGCAATGGAGATCTTACAGGAAAACGGGATCGAACCGTATGTTATCCCGGACTATATCGAGGATGCTTTAAAAAGATTCGATCAGCTCAAGCGATCAAGTTAAAGATGCGTTCCCCTTTAAACCGCCTCATGATCGATTCCCCCTTTTTATTCATCCTTTCGTGAACGGGTTGCGCGTGTTTCGGGAAAACTCCGGATTCAAAAAAAGTGATAATTATCAGGTAAGACTTTCCAAGATCTATTGATTTTTGGGGAAATCGCATTTATAATTAATTCATATTATTCCTATAGGAATACTTTAAATTCTATTCAAATCAACCAACCTAAGGAGAAAAAAGATGAGACGAGAAAAATTGGCAGGAATCATTTTCATTGCGGCTCTATTTGTATCGATCTTCACGACCCCATATGCTTCAGGCACGGTTTTTGCCGCAAGCAAACCGTCGCAGTTTATTTATGGGATAGACGGTGATCCCGGCAATTCCGTGAATGTGATCACCACGGGCGACCGATACGGCCTGATGGAGATCAAAGTGCTCTATTCCCCGCTCTATATGTATAATGGGGCCGGCAAGGTGGTTTATTTTCTGGCAGAAAGCATGACCCCGGCGCCGGATTATCTGAGTTATACGGCTAAACTCCGGAAAAATGTCAAGTGGAGTGACGGGCGGCCTTTTACTGCGGATGATGTGATTTTTACATATGAGCAGATGTTGAAGGAGTCTAACGGTGGTTGGGCCAGAAGCCAGCTGATCTTCGACGGGCAACCCGTAAAAGTTGCCAAGGTTGATGCCTACACGGTCAAGTTTACGCTGCCGAAGGTAAGTATTCCCGCGCTGGAGCTGCTCGGCAATATCTTCATCATGCCCAAACATATTTATGAGGGTGAGGGGAATATCGAGAACAGCCCCAAAAACGCCGCCCCGGTGGGTACCGGGCCGTATAAATTGCAGGAATATAAAGCGGGCCAGTATGTTAAGTTCGTCAAGAACGGCGATTATTTCTTAGGCGCGCCGAAGATCGACACCATTGTCTTCCGGATTATCGGTGACGCCAATACTGCCCTCCTGGCGCTAAAAAGCGGGGAAATCAACGCTCTAGCCGTGCAACCGACCGATATCGGCAAATTGCAGGGGGGTTCCCGGATTCAAGTCATTCCCTATAGTGAAGGAAGAATCGGATATTTGGCGTTTAATTTGACTTCCCAAACGGTTCAGAACAAGCTGGTGCGCGAAGCGGTGGCTTACGCGTTAAATCGGAACGAGATTATTACCGCCAGTCTAGTATCGTCCAAATACGCGCTGCCCGCCTATTCGTTCCTGCCGAGCACCGCCACGTATCATACGGATAATGTCGAGAAACATCCGTTCAATCTGAAAAAAGCCAAGGATCTTCTGGCCAAAGCCGGTATCCGTAATCTCCGGCTGAAGCTGGCATATTCCGGCAACAATGTACAACAGCAAAAACAGGCGGCGATCATTCAACAAAACTTGAAGGCCGCGGGGATCAACCTCGAACTGGCGGGCATGGATTCAAGCGCCTTATCGGCCAAACTTAAAACGGTACAAACGGATTTTGATATGTATCTCAACGGATATATCATGGGGATCGATCCGGATACTTTTAACTCCCTTTTTGTCACGGGAGATCCCAGTAATTTCATGCATTACAGCAATTCCGAAGTGGACCGGCTTTTCCAGCAAGGCCGTGTCGAAAAGGATCAAGCCAAACGTAAGGCCGTCTACGAGAAGATCCAGCAATTGATCGCCGCCGATGTCGCTTTTTATCCGATCACCGAGAATAAACGGATTCTGGCGATTGATTCCCGAATCGGAGGCATTGCCCAGGCCGGTCTGGTCCCGGTATACACGTTTGAAGACACGTCAAAGCTTTTCTTCAAGTAAACTGCGGGCCTATCCGCGGGGAATCAAGGATTTGCGGAAGTTCACCGGTTGAATGAAGGTAAACGGTTGCCGTTTATCTTCATTCATATTTATTTCGCAACGATAGGGAAGTGAAATCCGTTTGGCCAAATACATCATCAAGCGATTGGCGCAGGCCATACCGCTTTTGATTTTAATATCCATTCTATGTTTTACCCTACTGAAGCTGGCCCCTTATGACGCAATCGACGCCATCTCGACACCCAATATGTCACAGCGGACGATTGCCTTGATCAAGGCGAAATATGGGCTGGATCGGCCGGCTTATCTCCAGTATTTCTATTGGATCTCCGGGATCGTCCGCGGCGAGTTCGGTTATTCCCTGGTAACCCACGAGAGCATCGCCGAAGCTCTCCTCGCCCGTATTCCGGCTACCGTCCTTCTGGTACTTCCCGCTTATGCGGCGGCATTGATTCTTGCCGTTATACTCGGCCTGTATTCCGGGTTTCAACAAGGCAAATGGCTGGATAAATTCGTTGACGGATGCTGCTCGATAGGCATTGCCACTCCGAGTTTTTGGCTGGCCATGATTTTAGTCTTCATTTTCGGGTACAAACTCAAGTGGTTTCCCATCATCGGCATGCATACCATCGGAGCGGAGCATTCCCTCCTCGATTTGGTGCGGCATTTGGTGATGCCGTTCACGGTTCTTACCATCGCTTTTCTCCCGGAGCTGATTCAATATGTGAAGTCCTCAACCATCAGCCAGCTTTCCGAGGATTATGTCGTGGTTCAAAAGGCTTTTGGAGCCGGCAATGTTGAGATTCTTTTCCGCCATGTATTCAAGAATGTGCTCTTGCCGGTGATTACGATGATTGGCATGGCATTACCGATGCTGGTCACAGGGGCTTTCATCACGGAAACGGTTTTTAGCTGGCCCGGGATCGGACCTTATTTCGTCAAGGCTATCCAAGGAATGGACTATCCGGTGGTGATGGCAATCATGCTCTTATCCGCCAGCATGGTCATTATCGGCAACTTGGTGGCGGACCTTTTATACAGCATCATTGATCCGCGCATTCAGTCAATTCAGGTTCAAAGGATTGGAGGATGAAGATGAAGAACCGACGAATTGAAAAATTTCAAGATGAGTTGAGATCCAATAAGGCGGCGCGCCTTGGAGTGATATTTCTGGTTCTCATCTCCCTGTTGGCCGTCTTTGCCTTCCTATCTCCCTATCAACCCGACGCAGCGGATGTAGCCGCGATGTTTCAACACCCCACCGCGGTCCATTGGTTTGGCACGGATGAGTTGGGCCGGGATTATCTGACCCGAACCATATACGGGGGGCGGATCTCCCTCGCCGTCGGATTGCTGGCGATGATCATCTCTACCGGCATCGGGGTGGCTGTGGGAACAGTCAGCGGCTATTTCGGAGGGAAGTTGGACAACTTCCTCATGCGCACTGTGGATGTGATCTCCTCCATCCCCTGGATGATTTTAGTCACCGTAACCAGCATTTATTTGACCCCGGGATTGTTCACGGTCGTTTTGGTGATCAGCCTTTTCACCTGGATGAACACAGCCAGGCTGATCCGGGCGGAAACGCTCTCCGCCAAAGAGAGGGAGTACGTACTCTATGCCGTATCAACCGGTCAGTCCACGTTCAAAATCATCCTGAAACACATTGTTCCCACGGTTTTCCCTACGCTGATCGTGGCGGCGACGGTGAATATCGCCAACGCGATTATGATGGAATCGGCCTTAAGCTTTCTCGGGTTGGGCGTTCAGCAACCGCTTTCTTCATGGGGCAGCCTGCTCCAGAATGCCCAGGGCAATTTGGAGAATGCGCCATATATGGCGGTTTTGCCGGGGGTCTTGATCATCCTGACGGTTTATTCCTTCAACAAGCTCAGTCAGGCACTCCGGGTCCTGGTAGAACCGAAAAGCGGCGGTAACCGCCAAGGGGTGAAATGATGAATCAGCTTAGGGATGAGATATCCCATGAACCAAGTTTACTTGAGGTTAATGATCTGCGGACCAGTTTTTATGATCGGGGTCAATGGATTACCGCGGTACGAGGTGTCAGTTTCCAGGTGCAAAGCGGTGAAATCGTAGGGATTGTAGGTGAGTCCGGCAGCGGAAAAAGCGTGCTGATGAAGTCGATTTTGGATATCCTGCCTGCTAACGCTTGGGTAGAGGGGGGCGAGATCATCTTTGGCGCAAGACACCTTGAAAAATTGACTCCCCATGCCAAACGGGCGATCCGGGGCCGCGAGATCGCGATGATCTTTCAGGACCCCATGACCGCCTTGAACCCCTTAAAAACCATCGGCGCCCATCTGGAAGAGTTATCCATCCGCTATCAACGGTTGAGCCGGTCCCAAGCCAGAATCAAGGCTCTTGAAAGCCTGCGCATGGTAGGGATCCCCGCCCCGGAACGGAGATTGAAACAGTATCCCCACGAGTTCAGCGGCGGGATGAGGCAGCGGGTCATGATTGCCATGGCCCTCACTTGCGGCCCCAAGCTGCTAATCGCCGATGAGCCGACTACCGCCTTGGATGTTACGATCCAGGCACAGATCCTGGAGTTGTTGCAAGGGTTGCAAACCCGACACCGGATGGCGGTGATTCTCATCAGCCATGATCTGGGGGTAGTGGCCAGCCTGTGCAACCGGATTATCGTCATGTATGCCGGATTGATCATGGAAGAGGGCACTGCAGACGAGATTTTTTATCATCCCCGCCATCCGTATACCAAGGCGCTCTTAAATTCAATTCCGAGGCTCGATGCACCGGCGCAAAACCGTCTGCAACCGATCCGCGGCACAGCCCCTTCTTTGGCTGCCCCCTTGAAGGGCTGTCCCTTTGCGGAACGCTGTGAACAGGCCATGGAATTGTGTTTTCAAAGGATGCCTAAGCGCAGTCAATCTTCTCCAACTCAAAGTTGGATCTGCTTTCGAGCGGAGAAAGGAGGGGTTGAAATTTGAATTCCGGCGCAGAAAAACTGATTTCTGTCAGGCAACTTAAGAAGTATTTCCGGGTGAAAAGCCGGTTTCTCCAGCCTGAAAAGCGGTGGCTCAGGGCGGTGGACGGTGTTAGTTTCGATATTCACCGGGGAGAGACCTTCGGGCTGGTGGGGGAGTCCGGCTGCGGCAAATCCACGCTAGGCCGGACTATCGTCCGGTTATACGAGCCGACCGGGGGCGAGATTTATTTTGATGGTACGGATATCACCAGATTGTCCCGAAAAGAGCTGCGGCCGCAGACGCGCGAATCCTACCGCCGCCGCATCCAGGTGATTTTTCAGGACCCTTATTCGGCGCTGAATCCTAATATGAACCTGGCGGAGCTGATCGATGAGCCGATGGCGATTCATACGAATCTGTCCAAACCGGAAAGGATGGAAAAGATCGAGGTTCTCCTCGCCAAAATAGGCATGAAGCGGGAAGACATGGAGAAGTTTCCCTGGGAGTTCAGCGGCGGCCAGCGGCAGCGGATCGGAATCGCCCGGGCGCTCTCCGTTGAACCGGAATTTATCCTCTGCGACGAACCCATTGCCGCGCTGGATGTCTCCATTCAGGCGCAGGTGGTCAATTTACTGGAAGACTTTCAGGAAGAGTTCAAACTGACCTATCTTTTCATTGCCCATGATCTGTCGATGGTGCGTCATATATCCGACCGTATCGCCGTAATGTACCTGGGTCGGATCGTGGAGATCGCTGAAAGCGACGAATTGTATCGCAATCCGCTCCATCCTTATACCCAGGCGTTGCTGGCTGCCATCCCCATCCCGGATCCCCGCAAGGCTCGGATCGGCTCTGGGCGACTCATCGGCATTGAACCGCCGAATCCGCTGGATCTTCCGGGGGGATGCCGTTTTCATAACCGATGCCCTGAGGCAACCGGGTTATGCCGCGACCAAGAACCGGAATTGGAGGAAGTCGCAGACGGACATTTTCTTGCGTGTCACTTGGTCCATGGTCCCCACTGCGGATGATTTGGCATCAGTCAAGCAATCATTCGTCCGTTTATGCAAAAACCAATAAATATTCAATTTGAAAACAGCTCAAGAAACTGTTGACAAATAGGGCAGAGGAAATTATTATATTAATAACCTAGTATTTCTATAGGAATACTACTAATTTATTGAATCGGGCCGCTCCTTCCGACACAAACGATAGGTGAAGCGACTGGTTTTGGAGGAGAATTTCATGATTCAGCTGTTGGATATTACCAAGACTTATACCGCGGAAAATGGCCGGATTGAAGCGTTACAAGGCGTGACTTTACATATCAATGCCGGAGAGATATTCGGAATTATCGGATACAGCGGCGCCGGCAAGAGTACCTTGATCCGCTGCATGAATTTGCTTGAGCGACCCACTTCCGGAAAGGTCATTGTGAACGGCCGCGACCTGACCGCCTTATCTCCCGGGGAGTTGAGACAGACCCGGGCGAAGATGGGGATGATCTTTCAAAACTTTAACCTGATGAAATCGCGGGATGTATTCAAAAATATTGCCTATCCCCTGCAAGGGAAGGGGTTAAGTAAGGCCCAGATCGAACAGAAGGTTTTAAATCTCTTGAAATTGGTCGGTCTCAGTGAAAAAGTCCATGCTTATCCACGGCAACTCAGCGGCGGCCAAAAGCAAAGAGTAGCCATAGCGCGGGCTCTGGCCAATGATCCGCAAGTGATCTTATGCGATGAGGCGACTTCCGCTTTGGACCCTCAGACGACTCAGTCTATTTTACGGCTGTTGCGGGAGATCAACCAAAAGCTGAAGATCACGGTGGTGGTGATCACTCACGAGATGCAGGTGATCAAAGAGATCTGCCACCGGGTGGCTGTGCTTGAGGACGGGAAAATCGCGGAACAGGGTGAACTGCTTCAAATTTTTGCCCATCCCAAGGCGAAAGCAACCAGGGATTTTATTGCCACGGTATTTCAATCCAATAAGTTGTATGAGCTGTTGGAGAGCAAGGCATTTCTCAGATCCATCGCTGAAGATGAAATCCTGGCTCGGGTCTCCTTTATCGGGCAACGGACCAATCAGGCTTTCGTGTCCAAGATATCCAGGCTGTTTATGATCGATGCCAGTATTTTATTCGGCAATATCGAGATGATCCGGGAAGTACCTGTAGGAAACCTGGTCGTTAAGTTGAGCGGAGAGTATGAGGACATATCCAAGGCGATTCAATATTTAAACGATCATGAAATTTTCGTCGAGGTGATAAAAGGTGCTGGAGCTTCTCAAAACACTGCTCCCCAACGTAGTGCAGCTATATCCTGACCTGATTAAGGCGTTATTAGAAACTCTACTCATGGTGTGGGTCGCAGGAACCATCTCAAGCCTGATTGGAATTCCGGTGGGTGTCACTTTGGTGGTGACAAGAGCGGGCGGTATTTTGGAACATAGGGTTCTGAATGGCGTGATCGGCAAAATAATCAATATTATGCGTTCGATTCCCTTCATCATACTGTTGGCTGCCATTATCCCGCTCACCCGACTGCTGGCGGGAACGACAATTGGAATCAAAGGGGCGATGGTGCCCTTGATATTCGGCGCATTTCCGTTTATCGCAAGACAGATCGAGTCCACCCTGCTGGATATCGATAAAGGAGTTATTGAAGCGGCGCAGGCCATGGGATCGGGCCCGTATGAGATCATCTGGCGGGTGATGTTTATCGAGGGTCTGCCGGGAATTATCTATGCGCTTACTATCGCCAC